>JBILYA010000083.1:0-7924 GCA_044378065.1 Burkholderiales bacterium
CGTGATCCAGTTTTTGGTCCGGTAGTGATGGTCGGGCTGGGTGGAGTGCTGATAGAAGTTTTTAAAGACGTGGTGTTCCGTGCGGCGCCGGTTACGGAGGGCGAGGCTCTGCGCATGCTCAATGAGCTGAAGAGCAGGGTGGTACTTGACGGTGTTCGCGGAACACCGCCTGTGGACAAGGCAGCGCTGGCGGGGATGATTAGTGCGGTATCGCGATTCGCCGCCGCCGCAGGGCCCCGGCTTGCCGAGCTTGACCTGAACCCGGTTCTGGCAGGTTCGCGGGGCGTGACTGCAGTGGACTGGCTGATGGTGTTTGATTAATTGCAAAGGAAATGAACATGGATTTTGAATTGCCGGAAGAGTTGCGCATGCTGCGCGAAACCGTTGCCCGCTTTGTGCGGGAGGAGCTGCTGCCGCTGGAGCGCGATGTCATCAAGCGCGAAGCCGAGCGCGGTCTTACCGATGCGCCGCTGATTGATCCCGATGTCGAAAAACATCTGGCCGACAAGGCTCGTGAGATCGGCCTGTACGGCATCGATGTGCCAGAGGAATATGGCGGCCAGAACATGGGTATGCTGGCCAAGGCGGTCGTCATCGAAGAACTGAAAACCAGTATCGTGCCGTTCGTGCTGCCGCCGGACAGTCCAAACCTGTGGATGCTGCGCGAAACCTGCAAAGGCGATCAGATCCAGAAATACCTGTTGCCCTATGCCAGTGGTGACAAAAAAAGCGCGATCGCGATTTCCGAACCCGGTGCAGGCTCCGATCCGGCTGGTATGAAAACCCGCGCCGAATACAAAAACGGCAAATGGCTGCTCAACGGCCAGAAGATCTGGATCAGCGGCGCGCGCAAGGCGGACTTCATCATCGTCATGGCGGTGACCGATCCTGAAAAAGGTTCACGTGGCGGCATTACCGCGTTCTTGGTCGACAAAGGCACCAAGGGTTTGTCGATCCCCTCGGTATTCAACACCATGGGCGAACACGCGCCGTATGCAGTGTTTTTCGACAACATTGAATTGTCGGATGATCAGGTGCTGGGCGAGGTGGGCAAAGGCTTCGCGCCGATGCAGAACCGGCTCGGCGTGCGTCGCATGGAAATTGCCTGCCGCTCGCTTGGCTATGCTCGGCGCTGCATGGATTACATGCTGAAGCAGGCCAATGAACGCAAGACTTTCGGCGCGCTGCTCGCTGAACGCCAGCAGGTGCAGTGGTGGCTTGCGGACAGCTGGCAGGAAATGGAAATGGTACGCTGGATTACCTGGCGTCTTGCCTGGAAAATGGACCAGGGCGGACACGATTGGCGGCGCGAAGCGGCCATGGTCAAGTTGCAGGGAAGCGAGATGATTGCGCGTGTTTCCGATCGCGCCATTCAGTTGCTGGGCGGTATGGGCGTGTCCAAGGATCTGCCTTTGGAGTACATCGCACGAGCCTGCCGCGTATTTCGCATTTTCGAAGGGCCAAGCGAAGTGCACCGCTGGGTCATTGCCCGCGACCTGCTGCGCAACGGCATGCCCGCGGATTGAGCGCCGCAACTCGCACTCCTGCGCTGGCGCCGTTCAGGGTTCGCAGTTTCCGATTCCAGTGGCCATCCGATCTCGCCGCCTCCTGGGCGTTCGAGATGGAGACGCTGATCCTTGGCTGGTACATCCTGGTCGAAACAGGCTCGGTGTTCCTGCTGACGGTGTTTGCGTCGCTGCAGTATGTTGGTACGCTGCTGTCGCCGTTGATTGGCGTTGCAGGCCACCGCCACGGCAACAAGCGGGTGTTCTGCGCGATGCGCGGGTTTTACCTGTTGCTGGCGTTGCTGCTGACAACGCTGGCGTTGACCGAAACGCTGCAGCCGCTGCACGTATTCGTGATTACCGCCATGATGGGGTTGGTGCGACCTTCCGATCTGGTGATCCGGCATTCGCTGATTGGCGAAACGCTTCCTGTTGGCCAGTTTGTCGGTGCTGCGAGCATATCGCGCACGACCCAGGATTCAGCGCGGGTCATGGGGGCGCTGAGTGGGGCAGGGCTCGTTGCAACTTTGGGCGTCGGCATGGCCTATGTCGTTGTCACTGCGTTTTATATGGCCAGCCTGCTGCTGACCCTGGGTGTTTCAGCTTCCCGTCCGCATCAGGCAACCGCAGGAATGCCAGTAAGGACTTCGGTGCTGCATGACCTGCGGGAAGGGCTTTCCTATGTCTGGCAAACGCCCCCCTTGCTCGCTGCCATCTGGCTCGCATTGCTGGTCAACCTGACCGCATTTCCGCTGGTCAATGGCCTGTTGCCCTATGTAGCCAAGAAAATCTATTTAACCGACCAGACCGGACTCGGCTACATGGTTGCAGGTTTTGCCGGTGGCGCGCTGATCGGTTCGCTGTTCCTGACCCGCTTTGCCCATCTGGTACGGCCTGCACGAATGATGGTTGGCGGCTGCGTAGTCTGGTACGCAATGACTTTGCTGTTTTCGCAGATGCAAAGCCTCGGCGCAGGTATCGTGATGTTGCTGCTGGCAGGATTGGCTCAGAGTTTGGGCATGGTGTCGATGGCGGCTATGCTGCTGCGAAGTTCCGAGGAGCGTTTCCGCAGTCGGGTCATGGGCATCCGCATGCTGGCAATCTATACGCTGCCGCTGGGGTTGCTTGCTTCGGGCCCGTTGATCGAGCATTTCGGATTCCGTGCAATGGCGACTGCCTATTGTATGGTCGGGCTTGTGTTCACGCTGTGGATTGGCATACGTTGGCATCGTCATGTCTGGCATTCCGCTGCACCGGCCAACCGGATGTGAACCTGCGCCGCAACGGGTGGCATCGGTTAAAATAGTGGGCCATTAGAACGACTGGCTTTACACATTGTGAACACACGGGGATGACTATGAATGCACCGCAAACCATGACTGACCGCCTGCTGGCCGAGAAAAAAGACGGCATCGGCTGGATCACCTTCAACAACCCGGCACGCCATAATGCGGTCTCGTTTGAAATGTGGCAGGCGCTTCCTGTCGTGCTGGCCAATTTCGCTGCAGATCCCGAAGTAGGCGTCATTGTGCTGAAAGGTGCGGGCGAAAAAGCATTTGTTGCCGGCGCTGACATTTCGCAGTTCAAGGAAAAGCGCAGCAGCGAAGATGCAGTTCTGGCCTACAACAAGGCTGCTGATGACGCCGGCAAGGCGCTGCAGGAATGCCCGAAGCCGACCATCGCGATGGTGCGCGGTTACTGCATCGGTGGCGGCACGGCGATTGCCGTGAACTGCGACATGCGCATTGTTTCCGATGATGCCAAGTTCGGTGTGCCGGCCGGCAAGCTCGGTCTCGGCTACCGGTTCGTTGGCATCAAGCGCCTCGCTGATATCGTCGGCCCGGCGTTTACCGCGGAAATCTTTTTTACGGCACGTCAGTTCAATGCGCAGGAAGCATTGCAGATGAATCTGGTGAACCGTGTGGTTCCGGCTGCGGATCTCGAGCAGTACACGGTTGACTACGCCAAGACCATCGCCGGCAACGCACCGCTGACCCTGGCTTCGGTAAAAGCTTCTCTGGTCGAATACGGCAAGGAGCCTGCAAAGCGCGACCTCGACAGGCTGCAGAAGATGGTAGACGTCTGCTACAAGAGCGAGGACTACAAGGAAGGTCAGGCTGCATTCGCCGAAAAGCGCAAGCCCGTATTCAAGGGTAAGTGATTATAAATAATTGTTTTTATTGATTATTCAGGATAAACATTATGGGTTTTGATGCGAACCGTGCCGATCTTTGTATCGGCGTGATCGGGACCGGCGCCATGGGCCGCGGCATTGTGCAGGTTGCCGCAGCCGGCGGTATGCATGTGCTGATGATGGATACGCGTGCCGGCGCCGCTGACGAAGCGCGCGATTTCGTCGCCAAGATGCTGTCCCGCGCAGCAGAGAAGGGCAGCATGACGCCGGCAGATGCCGACGCCGCTACCGCACGGATCAAGGTCGCGCAGTCGCTGGCCGATTTCAAGGCCTGCCACATGGTCGTTGAAGCGATTGTGGAAAATCTCGACGCCAAGCGCGCGCTGTTCGGCGAACTGGAAGACGTTGTCAGCGCAGACTGCATTCTGGCGACCAACACGTCCTCAATGTCAGTGACGACCATTGCCGCCAAGCTGAAAACGCCTCAGCGTTTTGCCGGATTCCATTTCTTCAATCCGGTGCCGCTGATGAAGCTCGTTGAAGTCATTGATGGCCTGCAGACCGATAACTGGGTTTCCGAAGCGCTGATGGTGATCGGCAAGCGCATGACGCGCGAGCCGGTTCGCCTGACCGATGCGCCAGGCTTCCTCGTCAATCAGGTCGGCCGCGGCTTTACGCTCGAAGCCTCTCATCTGGTGTACGAAGGCGTGTCCAACTTTGTCGATGTCGACCGCGTGATGCGTGACGTCTGCGGATTCCGCATGGGTCCGTTTGAACTGATGGAATTGACCGGCCTCGATGTGACGCAACCGGCCTCGGTTCTGATTTACAACCAGTTCTTCCAGGAACAGCGCTACCGTCCGAGCCTGATCATGCAGTCCCGCTACGAAGCGGGAGTACTCGGTCGCAAGAGCAAAAAAGGTTTCTATAACTACGATGCGGAAATGAAACCCATCGTCGCACCGGAAGCACCGGCACCGAATGCGCGTCCTGACAGCGTATGGGTGAGCAAAGCCGAGCCGCAAGGCCATGAAGTGCTGACCGCGCTCCTGACCAAACTCGGCGCCAACATTGAAACCGGTGACAAGCCTTCAGCCAAGGCGCTGATCCTCGTCACGCCGGTGGGCAAGGACACCACCAGCTGCGCAGTGGAAGAGGGGCTGGATCCGAAGCGCACGGTGGCCGTCGATACGCTGTTCCCGATGGTCAAACGGCGCACCATCATGGGTACGCCGCTGACTGAAGCTTCCGTCAAGGAAGCGGCTCACGGCCTGCTGGCTTCCGATGGGGTGCCGGTGACGGTTTGCCGTGACAGCCCGGGTTTCATCGCGCAGCGCATTGTCGCGATGGTCGTCAACATCGGCTGCTCGATTGCGCAAAGTCGCACTGCCCAGCCTTCCGACATCGACAAGGCCGTCACGCTGGGTCTGAACTACCCGAACGGCCCGCTGAAATTCGGCGACGTCGTTGGCGTTGAGAAAATCCATCGCGTACTCGCCAACATGAACACGCTGTATGCGGATCCGCGTTACCGTCCGAACATCTGGATGACTCGCCGAGCCAAGCTGGGCGTTTCACTGCTGACCCCCGAACCCTGATCATTCAAGAGGAATAGAAAAATGCTCGACGCCTATATTTACGAAGGACTGCGCACCCCGTTCGGCCGCCATGGCGGCTCATTGGCCAAGGTTCGTCCTGATGATCTGCTCGCCGAAGTCATGAAAAGCGTGATGGCGAAATCGAAGTTCAAGATCGAACAGGTTGAGGACATCGTTGTCGGTTGTGCCAACCAGAGCGGCGAAGACAGCCGCTGCGTGGCGCGTCACGCCGGCCTGTCCGCCGGTTTCCCGATCGAGATTCCCGGCACCGTGCTGCAGCGTAATTGCGCCAGCGGCCTCGGCGCGCTGGCGCATGCTGCCCACTCGATCACTGCCGGCGAAGGCGATGTGTTCATCGTCGCCGGTGTTGAAAGCATGAGCCGCTCGCCCATCGTGATGAGTCGTGCCGAAAGCGCGTTTGATCGCGGCATCAAATTCTTCGACAGCACGATCGGCCCGCGTTTCTCGAATCCGAAATTGACCAAGCAGTTCGGCGATCCGCAAATGCCGCAAACAGCTGACAACCTTGCGCGCGAATACAGCATCAGCCGCGAAGAGGCCGATACGTTTGCCGTGGCCTCGCAGACCAAGTTTGCAGCTGCAAAAGGCGAGGGCTTCTTTGCCGGTGAAATCGCTCCGGTTGAAATGCCTGCAAGCCGCAAAGGTCCGGTGCCGCCGGTTGCGGAGGACGAGCATCCTCGCCCGGGCACTGACATGGCGACACTCGCCAAGATGAAGTCGCTGTATGAAGGTGGCGTCACCACTGCGGGCAATGCTTCCGGCGTTAACGACGGCGCCATCGCGCTGATCGTCGGTTCTCTGGCCGCCGGCGAAAAGGCGGGCGCCAAGCCGCTGGCTCGCGTGATTTCCACTGCAGCGATGGGCGTACAACCGCACATCATGGGCATCGGCCCCGTTGCCGCCTCCCAAAAGGCCCTGGCACGCGTCGGTCTGACGATCAAGGACATGGACGTCATCGAGATCAACGAAGCCTTTGCTACGCAGGTTCTGGCCTGCCTGAAGGGTCTTGGCGTTGCATTGGACGATAAGCGGGTCAATCCCAACGGCGGCGCCATTGCCGTGGGCCATCCGCTTGGGGCTTCCGGTGCCCGAATTGCTTTGACGGCTGCCCGTCAACTGCAGCGCACGGGTGGCAGATACGCCCTGGTATCACTGTGCATCGGCGGCGGCCAAGGCATGGCTGCGGTGATCGAACGCGTCTAAATGACTGTTGGTATTTCGGCACAATCGGCTAAGCCTTTGTGCTGAAATACCTTTTTTTGTAAGAAATTCTGGCGTTTAATGGCGGGGTGACTGGACAAACCTCACAAAATGTTAGATTTGAATTGGCATCCGGAGGCTTCCATAATTTTTACCGTCATAACAACAGGGCGGTCAGAAGCTGATCGTGAGTGACATGGATACCATTACAGCGCTAAAGCAGGGCACGCCGTTGGCGCCGCAAAAGTTGGTTGAAATGCGTTCGAAGGGAATGCATACAGTCCGATTCGAATTCATTGTTCGCCTGCTCCGTTTGAACACCCAGATCATCACCCTTTCGATTTACTGGGAAGACGGGCGTGAATTCATGCAAATTCCGACCGCGCAAAACGTCCAGCGCAAACTGGTCTATGCCAGCGAACCCCGTGTTTCGGGCTTTTTCGATGACATTTCCCTGCTGTGCTATCCGCTTGATGCCGATGCCAAGGTGAAAGTGGATGCGGAACTGGATCGCATGGTCGCCGCAATAGGGGAGTATGGCAGGCGGGTTGGTAGTGTCTGATCGGTATTGAGTCCGGACTGCAGTCCGGACTGACTGGGTCAGTTTTCAAGGCAGGTGTTGAGGGTTAATCCGTAGAAATGCTCCCGGTTCCGGGGCACCGCATCTGCCAGGCAGCGGGCTTCAATGCTGCACATCTGCTCCTCGATTCTTCGCCGTTCCAGCACCAGGGGCTCGATCGAGACCTTGGCCTTTTTCGAGGTGACTTCCTGCTTTTTGATGTCCTTCAACCGCTGGTCGAGCGGACCGGTTGATTTGCGGACGCAGTCGATAATGCCCTGGTCTGAGTATTTGCGTTCGACAGGAACCGGCTCTTGTTTATGGGCATGTGCTCCGCTGATGGCGATGCCGGTCAGGGGTATCAAAGCAACCCAAAGGCTCCACTTGAAGGAAGACTTCACTGGCTGAATACCTGGCTCATATAATTTGACATAATACACATTATACGCAATATAGGATGGCGCTACAGAGGGAAACCATTTGACTGAAAGATTCAGAAAACTCAGTTTGTAACCCCTGCCTTGCGCAGCATGGATTCGATTTCCTTGTTGCCGCGGCTGACGGACAGACTCAAGGCTGAATGACCACTCGGAGAAACATATTTGGCATCCGCGCCATGCTCCAGCAATAACAGCAGCATCTGCAGATAACCTTCGCGGGCCGCCATCATCAGCGCCGTGGTGCCGTTGTCAGCGGACGCATTCACATTAGCCCCATTGGCGATCAGCAATTTGGCAATATCGACCCGGTCACGGGCTGCTGCATAAATCAACGGCGTCCAGCCGCTTTGATTGACCGGGGCTCCCGCATCAATGAGCATCTTTACGGCAACCGTATGACCCTGGATGGCGGCCAGCATCAGCGCGGTTTCACCCAGTGGATTACGGGCTTGGATGCGCGGTTTGGC
>JBILYA010000084.1:0-7895 GCA_044378065.1 Burkholderiales bacterium
CAACAAACGTGCACCGCACCGTCGATGACCGGCCTTATGGCGGCGGTCCCGGCATGGTGATGATGGCGGAGCCGCTGGACAAGGCGCTGGCGGCGGCGCGACAGCGGCAGATGAGCGCGGGGGTTGAAAATCCGCGTGTGGTGCATCTGACGCCGCAGGGAAGTTTGCTGGATCACGCGCTGGTGGCAGAGTTGGCGCGGGAGCAGGGACTGGTGTTGCTGGCGGGACGCTACGAAGGTGTGGATGAGCGTCTGATCGATCGCCAGACCATCGAGGAAGTCTCGATCGGCGACTATGTATTGAGCGGCGGTGAACTCGCCGCGATGGTGTTGATGGACAGTGTGGTGCGGCAGTTACCCGGAGCCTTGGGTGATGCCGAATCCTCCAGCCAGGATTCGTTTGTTGACGGCCTGCTGGACCACCCGCACTACACCCGCCCGGAAGTGTATGAGGGCGCGGCGGTGCCGGCGGTGCTGTTGTCTGGCAACCACGCGGTGATCACGCGCTGGCGTTTGAAGCAGTCGCTGGGACGCACCTGGCAGCGACGGCCGGATTTGCTGGAACGGCGGGTGTTGACCGCGGAAGAACGGTCACTGCTCGACGAGTTTCGCCGCGAACAGGACAGCGGCAGGGTTTAACCGCGAACGCCATGATGGCGGACGCAATCAAGTTTGAGGGAGTATCGAGATGAACGTCATACAGCAGCTGGAACAGGAAGAAATTAAGCGTCTGGGTCGCAAGACTCCGGAGTTTGTTGCCGGTGACACGGTCATCGTCAACGTCAATGTGGTCGAAGGCGAGCGCAAGCGAGTCCAGGCCTACGAAGGCGTGGTCATTGCCAAACGTAACCGGGGCATCAACTCCTCGTTCATCGTGCGCAAGATCTCCTCGGGCGAAGGCGTCGAGCGGACCTTCCAGACCTACTCACCGTCGATCGCCAGCATCGAAGTGAAGCGCCGCGGCGACGTCGGCCGTTCGAAGCTTTACTACCTGCGCGGCCTTTCGGGCAAAGCGGCCCGCATCAAGGAAAAGCTCACCGTCAGCACCACGGTGGCAGTCGAGGTCGAAGCCGAAGCAGCACCGGCCGAGAAATAAGCATTCTGTATCCCTGAAAAAGGCGGCTGCGGCCGCCTTTTTCATTGTCAGTGACCGTTGCGCAGGCGCTTCGCGCCGGGCCGCCGCTACAATAAGCGCATGATTCTGCAACGGCTGATCGCCCCCTTTTTTGCATCGGTGTTCTGGACCGCGATGATGGTGGTGTCGGCCGCACACGCCGCCGACGAACTTGCAGCCACGCGCAGTCTCGCTGAAGCCGGTGCGATTCAACTCGCGCTGCAGCGTGTCGATATGCTGCAGCCGGCGGCGGCAAATGCGCCACTTCCCAAAAGCACTTCCCCGGCGGCGGGCTGGGTGGATTGGGAGAGATTGCGACTGCAACTGCTGGCATCCCGCGGCGCGAATGATTTGCTGCTGCAGCGTGTTGTTGCCATGCCGGCCGTTGTCGAGGCGACGGTTGCCGCTGATTTCCATGCCGCTGCGGCACGCGCTGCATTGACGCTCGGGCGTGGTACAGCTGCACGTGATCAGGCCGGCCGCGCGCTTTGGGTCGCAGGCACGGACGCGATGCGCCTGAAAGACATGCGCCTGCTGGTGATCCGCAGTCTGGTGCTGGACGGTCAGGCGGACGATGCCTATCGCAGCATGCTGCGCTTCCAGCAGGATTACCGGCCGCTCGATGCGGCGACGGCGACGCAGTTTGTCGATGGCCTGCTCGATCTGAGGCGGGTCCAGGAAGCTGTGAGCTGGCTGGGCCTGCTCGATGAGCGCGGTCCGACGAAGCTGCGCCTCCGGTTGCATACCGGCCTGTTGTCGCCGGCGGACGCGGTGACCCAGGCACGGGCCGGTATTGCGCGCAGCGAAAATCCGGCGTGGTGGCGGGTGTTGCTCGACGCTGCCGAAAAACAGCCGGCCCCGCTGCTGAAGATTGAAGCACTGGAGCAATTGCTTGACCGTTCCGAGGCAACGGCAGCGGATGCCTCCCGCTTGTGGGAGGCTTATCTCGGTTATGCCCGTGGTGCCGCAAATGTGCATCAGCTGCTGGCCGGGGACGAAACCAGCTGGCTGGAGTTCGCACTCAAACGCAAAGAAGCCGAACCCGTCGTGGCGCGCGCCTACCTGGCTTACCTCGCGCGCGAGGGGCGCGGCGAATCCCTGCGCCGCAGCGCACAGGCTCAGCTGGTTTCCGCGTTGATGACCGCACGTCTGCCGCGCATGGCGCTGCAATTGTTTGATGCATGGCCCGCCGATCCGGCGGCGCTGTCGGCAGATACGCGTTATCAGCTGGGCGGCGCGGCTGAAGCGTTGCAACAGCATGTACGCGCTCTCCATTACCGGCAGGGATTGCCGGCACCTGAAGGTACCGCGGCTGCAGTATGGGATCTGCGCATGGCCGGACTCGCCCTGCGTGCCGGTCGTGGCGATGTGGTTGCTGCCATCGCCCGGCAACTGGCGGCAGCCAAGACGCCGATACCGCCCGCGCAATTGCCGGAGTGGCTCGCGCTGACGGCGCAACTTGCCGATCATGGGCTGTCTGCGGAAACGCAACTGCTGGCGGCGCGGGTTACACCGCATAGTGATCCGGCGCAGGCGCGCCTGCTGCTGGCTGCGACCGCGCGCGTATTGGAGTCCGGCAGCCAGCCGCTGCTCGCTGCTGAATATCAGTTGCGCCTGGCGACAAGCGCGCCGCAGCCCGACGCTGCTGCAGAGTCCCGCCTGCGTGCGGGATTCAATCTGGCACGCGGCGGCCTGCGCGATGATGCCCGTGTGCAGTTTGAATGGGTGCTGAAAAATGCGCGCGATCCGGCGCAGATCGCAGTGGCGCGGCGGGAACTCGGGTTCTAGTCAATAACGCGCGCACTCAGCGTGCGGCGCTTTTCCACAGATCGCTCAGGTATTCGTGGTCGCTGGTGTTGATCCAGCTGCGGCGGTATTCGACCGGGGTGTCGTTGTAGGTGTAGGCGACGCGGCGGATCTGCAGTGCGGGCTGGTCGATACGCAGGCCGAGGATGGCCGCGATGTCCGCAGGCGGATGCGCTGCCGACAGCCGTTCGCTGATGCGTACGACATTGACACCGTAACGCGCCTGATAAAGGCCGTAGATCGTGCCTTCGCGGTTGCGGAAGGTGGATTCGTCGAGCCGGGAGAAGCGCTCGGTCGGCACCGTGATGTCATCCAGCACCACCGGCTTGCCGGCCAGCTTCAGCAGATTGCGCACCCGCGCCACGCGGCTGCCGCGGACGAGTCCGAACTGGGTTTCGTCGTCGGCATCGGCGCGTTCCTTGCGGAAGCCCAGCAGTTCGGAGACCGGAAATTCGCGGCTGCCGTCCTTGCCGACGACATGGAAAAAGTAAAACAGCGTGCGGTCTTCGGTGTGGGTCGCGACAAAAGTGCCGCGGCCCTGTTGGCGCACCAGGATGCGGCCGGCGACCAGTTCGTCAATCGCGCGGCGGATGGTGCCGATGGACACCTTGAACTGCCGCGCCAGTTGCGATTCGCTGGGGATGGCCTCGCCCGGTTTCCACTCGCCGGCGGCCAGTGCACGGGTGATTTTCCATTGCACTTCGCGGTAAAGCGGTGCGGCGGCGAGGTTGTCGGTGATGCGGGCGGGAGTGTCCATGGCAGCGCGCGGCAGTCTATCACGCACCTCCCGGATTCATATAGGTCATATAGTTGACTGGCCGAAAGGGCGGGGGTTAGCATCTCCGGCCCTGCACACCCGTTTTCATTCCGGCTGCATATCACCCAGATTTCATCCAGGAGGCGAAATGATTCACTTGTTGGTACACGATAAAAAGGACACGGTCGGCGTGGCCGTCATCGAAGGCATCAAGGCCGGTCAGGAGATGATCGGCTGGGTCATGGAAGATGACTCCACGATCAAGGTCAAGGCGATCAACGACATTCCCATCGGCCACAAAGCCGCGCTTCGCGAAATCAAGAAGGGCGACACCATCATCAAATACGGTTTTGACATCGGCAAGGCCGTCGCTGACATCAAGGTCGGCGAGCACGCCCACGTGCACAACATCAAGACCAAGCGTTGGTAAAAAGCGGCTGGCAAGCCACTAGATCCCGCCCCATTTCCGGAGACTGAATAATGATCAACAGCAAAACCACATTCATGGGCTACCGCCGCGAGAACGGCCGCGTCGGCGTCCGCAATCACGTGCTGATTCTTCCCGTTGACGACCTGTCGAACGCGGCAGCTGAAGCGGTAGCCAACAACATCAAGGGCGCGATTGCAATCCCGCACCCCTACGGCCGTCTGCAGTTCGGCGCCGACCTGGACCTGCACTTCCGCACGCTGATCGGCGCGGGCGCCAACCCCAACGTTGCCGCCGTTGTCGTCATCTGTATCGAAGAAGGCTGGGCGAAAAAAGTGGTCGACGGCATTGCCAAGACCGGCAAGCCGGTCACCGGCTTCGGCATCGAACTCCACGGTGACCATGACACCATCCTGCGTGCCTCCAAAGTGGCCAAGGAATACGTGCAGTGGGCTTCGGAACTGCAGCGCGTCGAATGCCCGATCAGTGATCTGTGGGTATCGACCAAGTGCGGCGAGTCCGACACGACCTCCGGTTGCGGCGCCAACCCGACCGTCGGCAGCGCTTTCGACAAGATGGAGCCGCTGGGCGTCACCATGTGCTTCGGCGAAACGACTGAAATCACCGGCGGCGAGAACATTGTTGCCGACCGCTGCGCCACGCCGCAGGTTCGCGAAGACTTCATGAAGATGTTCAACCGTTACCAGGAAGTTGTTGAGCGTCACAAGACCAGCGATCTGTCCGATTCGCAACCGACCAAGGGCAATATCGCCGGCGGCCTGACGACGATCGAGGAAAAAGCGCTGGGCAACATCCAGAAAATCGGCAAGAAGTGCAAAGTCATCGGCGTGCTCGACAAGGCTGAAGAGCCGACCAAACCCGGTCTGTGGTTCATGGACTCGTCCTCGGCCGCTGCGGAAATGGTCACGCTGTGCGCAGCTTCCGGCTACGTGGTGCATTTCTTCCCCACCGGCCAGGGCAACGTCATCGGCAATCCGATCATTCCCGTGATCAAGCTGTGCGCAAACCCGCGTACTGTGCGCACGATGAGCGAGCACGTTGACTATGATTGCTCGGGCCTTCTGCAGCGCGAGAAGAACCTCGACCAGACCGGCGACGAGCTGATCGAAGTCATGCTGCGCACCTGCAACGGCCGCCTGACGGCCGCCGAAGCACTGGGCCATCGCGAATTCGTGATGACCCGCCTGTACGAAAGCGCTTAAACCAACAGGCCGCCGGAGGTCCGTGACCGGGCTGCAATGCGAAGTTTTGCGTTGCAGCTGCTCGCGGCTTTTGCGCGGCCTTTTTTTTTCTGAACGGAAGAATCTGCCCATGACCTCAATGCGCGGTGCCGACATCCTGGCGCGTTCGCTGGCTGCGGCCGGTTTAACGCGGGTGTTCTCGCTGTCCGGCAATCACATCATGCCGGTGTACGACGCGGCCATCGAAGCGAAGCTGGCCATTACCCATGTCCGTTATGAAGGCGCTGCCGTACACATGGCGGATGCCTGGGCGCGCCTGACCGGCGAGCCGGGCATCGTCATGCTCACCGGCGGTCCGGGACATGCCAACGGCGTCGGTGCGTTGTATACCGCACTGGCTTCGGAGTCCCCGCTGGTCCTGCTGTCGGGCCATGCGCCCCTCAATGAACTGGGGCGCGGCTCCTTCCAGGAAATGCGCCAGGCGGATATTGCTGCGCCGCTGGTCAAGGCTTCGTGGACGGCATCGAGCGCTGAATCGCTCGGCGCTGACATCGCCAAGGCCTGTCGCATCGCCCGGTCCGGCCGGCCCGGTCCGGTGCATCTGAGCCTGCCCTTTGACGTACTCGAAACCAAAGTGGCCGACGGCGAACGTGCGCTGGCCACTGCCGCGCAATTCGCGCCGGTGGAACACGCACTGGAAGGCAAGACGGCAACTGCACTGGCCGCGCTGATCGCCTCTGCCGCGCGTCCGCTGATTCTGCTGGGCCCCGTGATGTCGCATGCGCCGGTTTCGGCGCTGGTGAAACAGCTTGCCGATGCAACCGGCGTGCCGGCGCTATGCATGGAAAGCCCGCGCGGCGTCAATGATCCCTCGCTGGGCGCTTTTGCCGGCGTGCTGGCAAAAGCCGATCTGGTGGTGCTGCTCGGCAAGCAGCCGGATTTCACACTGCGCTTCGGCAAGACGCCGTCGGTAGCAGCTGACTGCAAGTTTGTGGTGATCGATCCCGAAAACGAAGTGATGCAGCGTTCGGTGAAAAACCTCGGCGCTGCGCGTGTGGCCCTGTCGGCGCAGGCCGACTCTGTGGCGGCTGTGCGCGCGTTGATCAAAATCGCATCACGTAATGCGGCGCAGAGCTGGTTTGATGAAGTGGCTGCCGCGGTGGCCATGCGTCCCGCCGCATGGCGCGACATCAACAGCGGTGATGCCGGCCCGGTGCATCCGGTTGAGCTGGGTCGCGCCGTGCAGGAAGCAATCAAGGGTGCAGCGGATGCGGTGTTTGTCGCCGACGGCGGCGAAATCGGCCAGTGGGCGCAGGCCTGCATCAGTGCGCCGACCCGCATCATCAACGGCCCCGGCGGTTCCATCGGCAGCGGCGTACCGTTTGCCTTTGCGGCACGCATGGCGCGCCCGAAAGCGCCGGTTGTTGCAGTGATGGGTGACGGTGCCTTCGGCTTTCACCTGATGGAGTTTGATACCGCGGTGCGTTCAGGTGTTCCGATGGTGGTCGTGGTCGGCAACGATTCCTGCTGGAACGCCGAACACCAGATCCAGCTGCGTACCTACGGCAAGGAACGCGCGCACGGCTGCGAACTCGCCGGCGGCACGCGTTATGATCTGGCGGTGGCGGCGCTGGGCGGCCATGGCGAACTGGTGACCCGTGCGGCGGATCTGCAGCCTGCACTGCAGCGCGCGATGGCCAGCGGCAAACCCGCCTGCGTCAATGTGATGATTCAGTGTCTGCCCGCGCCGACGGTGACGGCGGCGACGACCGGCGGCGCACACTAAGCGAAAGTCTTACGGAACCCTGGTATGGAAAATCTTCAGGTCAGAATCTGGCGCGGCAAGGAAAACGGCGGCTTTCAGGAATTCGAAGTGCCGCGGCAGGAAAGCCAGACCGTACTCGACGTCGTCACCTACGTGCAGCGCAAATGCGATCCGACGCTGTCCTATCGTTTTGCCTGCCGTGTCGGCGTCTGCGGTTCCTGTGCGATGACCGTCAACGGCGTATCGCGCTGGACCTGCCGCACCCATGTCGACAAGGTCGCCGAAGACAACAAGGTTGAAATCGCGCCCCTGCGCAACCTGCCGGTAATCAAGGATCTGGTCACCGACATGAGCGAGTTTTTCGACAAGTGGGCCAAGGCGCGCGGTCGTTTTGCCGGCGCCACCACGCGCAAGGACGGATTTGCGCCGGTGTCCCCGGAATCGAAGGAGCGCAAACGCGTCGATGCCGGGATCGAATGCATCGGCTGCGGCGTCTGTTACAGCGCCTGTGACGTGGTGACCTGGAACAAGGATTACCTCGGACCCGCAGCGCTCAATCGCGCGTGGACGCTGGTCAACGATGTGCGAGATACCGAACGCGCCGAACGACTCGCCGCGGTCGCCGGCGATGCCGGCTGCCATGCCTGCCACACGCATCTGAACTGTACCGAGCGTTGCCCCAAGGGCCTGTCGCCGACCGCCGGCATTGCCGGATTGAAGCGCGCCGTACTGGCAGCGACGCTCGCGGGCGAGATTTAAAAGATGTTAAAAAACAATAAGTTATATGGTTTTTTTGGAGGGGGTTTCGGCGTATGAGCCGGCGGA
>JBILYA010000085.1:0-7718 GCA_044378065.1 Burkholderiales bacterium
AGATGCGGCCTCTGCTAGAATCTGCCCCTCGCGGCACCCGGACTTCACCCTGAATCGAGCTCCAATGGAATCCTTTTTCGTCTATCTGCAAAAAAGCCCGTACAACATGATGTTGTTCGGCGGCGCCATTGCCAGCGGCGCACTGTTGCTGTGGCCGCTGCTGCTGCGGCCCTTCCGCGCCGGCAGCGAAGTCACCGCGTTTGCCGCTGTGCAACTGATCAACCGCAAGGATGGCGTGGTCATCGACGTCCGCGACATCGGCGAGTTCGAGGCGGGGCATATTGCCGGCGCGAAGCATGTGCCGGAAGCGCAGCTCGCCGATCGCATCAAAGAGCTGGAAAAGTTCAAGGATAAACCCGTCATCCTGGCCTGCCGTACCGGCAGCCGCTCAGGTTCCGCGGTCAAAATCCTGCGCAGCAATGGATTCACCGAAGCGGTGAATCTGGGTGGTGGCATCGTCGCCTGGGAACAGGCCGGGATGCCGTTACAGAAAAAATGATTTCGAGGGTGCGATAACCATGGCCAAGGTCCGCATGTATTCCACGCAGGTGTGCCCATATTGCCAGATGGCCGAGCGCCTGCTGCGCAGCAAGGGCGTTACCGAACTCGAGAAAATACTGATCGACAAGGATCCGGCGCAGCGCGCGGTGATGATGGAAAAAACCGGACGCCGCACCGTACCGCAGATCTACATTGGTGAAACCCATGTCGGCGGTTATGACGACCTGGCAGCCCTTGATCGCGCCGGCGGACTCGATCCGCTGCTCGCTGCCTGAACACAATAAATGGAACGAAAATGAGCGAATCACCGCAAGCGCAACAACCCGAGCAGTCGCAGCAAGCCCAGTTCACGGTCGAGAAGATTTATCTGAAGGATCTGTCGCTGGAGATTCCCAATGCACCGCAGATTTTCCTGCAGGTCGAGAATCCCCAGATCGAAATCAGCGTGCACACGGGCGCCGCGGTGCTCGACCCGGCAGGCATGTATGAGGCCGTGCTGACCGTCACCGTAACCGCCAAAACAGCCGACAAGACGGTGTTTCTGGTTGAGGCGGCGCAAGCCGGTATTTTCCGCATCCTCAATCTGCCGCCCGAGGAAATCGATGCCGTGCTCGGCGTGTTGTGCCCGAGCACCCTGCTGCCGTACGCCCGCGAGACCGTTGCGAGCACGCTGGTGCGCGCCGGATTCCCGCCGGTGATGCTGCAGCATATGAGTTTCGACGCCGCCTACCAGGAGCGCCTGCGCCAGTTGCAGCAGGCTCAGGCAGCGCCGGCTGCGACGGTCAACTAAAGGTCACGCCATGCGCCTGTTGCTGATTGCCGTTGTGCTGGCGTCGGCGCTGGGCGCCGGCGTTGCTGTCGCCGCCGAATTCCGTTCGGCCGGCGACTCCGCAGTCATCCTGTACGATGCGCCGTCGGTCAAGGCGCGCAAAATCTATATCGTCAATCAGGGCTATCCGCTCGAAGTCATTGTGCAGGTCGAGGGCTGGGTCAAGGTACGCGATGCCACCGGTACGCTGGCCTGGGCAGAATCCAAATCCCTCAACACCACGCGTACCGTGCTGGTCCGCGCGGCTGCCGTTACCCTCCGCCAGAAACCCGCGGATGATGCGCCGTCGGTGGCAGAGGTCCGCCGCGACGTGCTGCTCAATGTGCTCGAGCCGGCTGCCGGCGGCTGGATCCAGGTCCGGCATCGTGACGGTGCGACAGGTTATGTACGCGCCGCCGACGTCTGGGGTGATTGAGTGCGCTGCATCGCGCAAACATGAATATCGCCATTCTCGGCGCCGGCGCCTGGGGTACCGCGCTGGGCATCAATCTCGCCGCCGTCCATGCGGTGACGCTGTGGGCGCGTGACCCGCAGCAGGTCGCGGCCATGCGCAGCAGTCGCAGCAACGAACGTTATCTTCCCGGCTGTACCCTGCCGCCGTCACTGGCGCTGGAGTCCGATTTCGGCGCCGCGCTGCGTGACCGTGATTGCCTGATTGTTGCCACGACCGTGGCCGGTCTGCGACCCGTGCTGGAGCAGATTCATGCCGCCGGTTGCAATGTGCCGGTGATCTGGCTGTGCAAGGGATTCGAACGGCCTGAAGCGCGACTGCCGCACGAAGTGCATGCCGGGATCATGGGTGCTGGCCGATGCGCCGTGCTGTCCGGTCCGAGTTTTGCGCAGGAAGTTGCCGCCGGCCTGCCGACGGCGCTGACGCTGGCGTCAAAGGACGCCGCGTTTGCTGCGGCGACGGCGCAGGCGCTGCACAGTCCGACGCTGCGCGTGTATTCGCATGATGACGTTGTTGGTGTCGAAGTCGGCGGGGCGGTCAAGAACGTCATCGCCATTGCGGCAGGTGTCTGCGACGGCCTCGGTCTGGGTCTCAATGCGCGTGCGGCGCTGATCACGCGTGGTCTTGCCGAAATGACAAGGCTGGGCGTCGCGCTCGGCGCGCGCGCTGAAACTTTCATGGGACTCGCCGGCATGGGCGACCTGATCCTGACCTGCACCGGCGATCTGTCGCGCAACCGCCGCGTCGGTCTGGCGATTGCGCAGGGCGCGGGAGTCGTAAAAACCCAGGCTTCGCTCGGTCACGTCGCCGAGGGCGTATTCACCGCCGCCGAGGTGCAGCGCCGGGCACGGGCCAGCGGTGTCGATATGCCGATTACCGATGCGGTCTGCCGCGTGATCGAGCAGCCGCAGAGCGCCGCCGCCGTGGTGCGCGAGCTGCTGGCACGCAACGCCAAACCCGAACAGCGGCGTTAAGCGGCGCGCGTCTTTACCGCCGCTCCCGGTCTTCGTTCTAAGCGCCGCCTGTAAATCCGTTCTGGCGCCACGCCTCGTACACCACGATGGCCACGGCATTGGACAGATTGAGACTGCGGCTGTATTCGCGCATCGGCAGCCGCAGCCGCTGTGTTTCGGGAAATGATTCCAGCACCGGTTGCGGCAGGCCACGCGTTTCCGGTCCGAATACCAGCACGTCATCGCTCTTGTAAGCCACGGCGTCGTAACGGACGCTGCCGCGTGTGGTCACCGCAAACATCCGGCGCGGACCGAGTGCCTGCATGCAGGCCGCCCAGTCGTCATGGACCTGGAGATTGGCGTGTTCGTGGTAATCCAGCCCGGCGCGTGCCAGCGTGCGGTCATTCAGCGTGTAACCCAGCGGACGCACCAGATGCAGTCTTGCGCCGCTGTTGGCGGCGAGACGGATCACGTTGCCGGTATTCGGCGCGATTTCGGGTTCGTAGAGTACGATGTCGAACATACGTCGGTGTTGTTGAACCTTCGCCTTGGTTGTCACCGGGGCTGGAAGGGGATATCCTTAAATATCAATAACATGCGCGATATGCGCGGATGCGGGGTTTTGGTGCGCCACATGGCATCCCAATTGCTCACCCTTCATCATTTTGAGCGAAAACCCTATGGGCCGTCCTGAAAAAATCCGGCTGGGCGAAATCCTGGTGCAGCAGAAACTGCTCACCGAGGAACAGCTGAAGGCCGCCCTCGATGAGCAGAAAAAGACCGGCCGCCGCCTCGGTCGCGTGTTCATCGAACGCGGCTTCATCTCCGAAGAGCAGATTTCCCGGGCGCTGGCCCGCCAGCTGGGCGCGGATTACATCGACCTCAAGCATTACAACATCAAGCGCGAAGTGGTGGCCCGCCTGCCCGAAACCCAGGCTCGGCGTTTCCGCGCGATGGTGCTCGAAGACCGCGGCGAAGCCTATCTTGTCGGCATGGCTGACCCCACAGACCTCGCGGCCTACGACGACATTGCGCGCATCCTCAAGCGCGAGATTGAACTGGCGGTGGTCACCGAGAGCGAGCTGCTGCGCACCATAGACCGCAGTTACCGTCGCACCGAGGAAATCACCGGCCTTGCGCAGGAGCTGCAGGCCGAGATCGGTGATTCCGGCACTGTTGATTTCGGCGCGCTGGCGATGACCCCGGGGCTGGAAGAGGCCCCCGTCGTCAAGCTGCTGCAGACCGTATTTGAGGACGCCACCCAGGCGCGTGCTTCCGACATCCATATCGAACCGCAGGAACGCCGGCTGCAGATCCGTTTCCGCATCGATGGCGTGCTGCATCTGCAGACCGAAGCCGACAGCAAGATCACCTCGGCAGTAGTATTGCGCCTGAAGCTGATGTCGGGACTCGACATCGCCGAAAAGCGCATGCCGCAGGACGGGCGTTTCAACGTCAAGATCCGTAACGCTGCAGTTGATGTGCGTATTTCGACCATGCCCACCCAGTACGGCGAATCCATTGTCATGCGTCTGCTCAATCAGGGCAGCGGCATTCTCGGCTTGGAGAACATCGGCATGCCGCAGGAGATGCTCGACAAGGTGCGCGAGGTGATCCACCGCCCCAGCGGCATGGTGCTGGTCACCGGCCCCACCGGCAGCGGCAAGACCACCACGCTGTATGCCGCGCTGAATGAACTCAACACGATGGAACGCAAGATCATTACGGTCGAGGACCCGGTCGAATACCGGCTGCCCGGCATCAACCAGGTGCAGGTCAATGAAAAAATCGAACTGACCTTTGACCGCGTGTTGCGCTCGGCCCTGCGTCAGGATCCGGATGTGGTGCTGGTCGGCGAGATGCGCGATGAAAATACCGTCGAAACCGGCTTGCGGGCGTCGATGACCGGTCACATGGTGTTTTCGACATTGCATACCAACGATGCCGTCAGCACCCCGGTGCGCCTGCTCGATATGGGGGCGCCGCGTTACATGGTCGCGCTGTCGCTGCAACTGGTCATTGCGCAGCGGCTGCTGCGGGTGATCTGCGACAGCTGCAGCGAGGATTACCAACCGCTGCCGTCGGAGCACGAATGGCTGCGCAGCGAGCTGGGCGATCAGGTTGATAAACATGTCTACAAACACGGTCGCGGTTGTTCGTACTGCAACGGCACAGGGTTTGTCGGCCGCACCGGCGTTTATGAAATGCTGGAAATGACCAAGCCGGTGGTTGAGGCCGCCAATCAGGACGACGTCAGGTCTTTCATGAAAATCGCCCGCGAGCAGATTGGCCGCAACACGTTGCGCCATCACGCTGCGCAACTGGCGGCTTCCGGCCGTACATCGCCCAACGAAGCGATGCGCATCAGCAGCCAGCTCGAAGAGTAATTACGGATGCCTTTTTTTGCCTACAAGGGACGCGATGACCGGGGGCAGTCGGTGCAGGGCGTTCTGGAAGGCGCGGACAGCGGGGCGGTTGCAGGGCAACTGTTCGGGCAGGGCATCGTGCCGCTGGACATCAAGCCTTCGGCGCCGCCGCGCGAAAACGGTGAGCTGTTCGAGCGCTTGTTCGGCAAGGAAAAAGTTCCACTGAACGAGGTCCTGCTTTACAGCCGGCAGATGTACACGCTGCTGAAGTCGGGCGTACCGATCATGGGTGCGCTGAAAGGACTGGAGGAATCGACGCACAGCAAACGGTTTGCCGGTGTGGTGCGCGATGTCCGTGAAAGCCTGGATATCGGTCGTGAATTATCGGCGTCGCTGGCACGGCATCCGGATGTATTTTCCCGGTTTTACAGTGCCATGGTCGGCGTCGGCGAGCAGACCGGCCGTCTTGAGGAGGTGTTCCTGAGGCTGTTCGAGCATCTCGAATTCGAAAAATTCATGCGCGAACAGATCAAGGCGGCGCTGCGCTACCCGAGTTTCGTGATCGGCACGATGGGCGTGGCCATCGTGGTCATCAATATCTTTGTCATTCCGGCTTTCGCCAGGGTCTACAAGGGATTCAAGACCGAACTGCCGATGATGACCAAGGTGCTGATCGGCTTCTCCAATTTCATGATCGACAACTGGTATCTGCTGCTGGGCGCGGCCATCGGACTGGTGTTTGCATTCCGCTGGTGGACGGGTACCGCAGCCGGCCGCATGCAATGGGATCGCATGAAACTGCGCATTCCCATCGCCGGTCCGATCGTGCTCAAGGCTACGCTGGCGCGGTTCGCGCGCAGTTTTTCGATGGCCTTCCGCAGCGGTGTGCCGGTGACCAGCGCACTGGCCATGGTCGCCAACACCGTGGACAATGTGTTTGTCGCCGATCGCATCAATCGCATGCGCGAAGGCGTGGAGCGCGGCGAATCGATCCTGCGCACCGCGCGTGACTCCGGTGTATTTACGCCGGTGGTGCTGCAGATGATCGCCGTCGGTGAGGAATCCGGCGCACTGGATGACATGACCGGCGAAATTGCCGACCTCTACCAGCGTGAAGTCGAATACGAGATCAAGAACCTCAGCGCGCAGATCGAACCCATCCTGATTGTGTCGCTGGGCATCATGGTGATGATCCTGGCGCTGGGCGTGTTCCTGCCGATCTGGGATCTCGGCAACGCCGCTCTAAGCAAGAAGTAGGGGATGAACCGGCGGCAACGCGGCTTCTCCCTGCTGGAACTGTCCGTGGTGGCGGTGGTATTGCTGGTCGTGTTTGGCGTGTTCCTCGAGCGGCTGACTTTTTACCAGGAGGCTGCCGAGCATGCGCGTTTCGAATCCGAACTCCAGGGTTTTAAAACCGGCCTGCAACTGCGCATGGCGGAACTGATTTCCAAAAACCGGGAGCACGAAGCCCGGCAACTGGAGGCAGATAGTCCGGTGCGTTGGCTGGACAAACCGCCGGCGACGTTTTCCGGGGAATATCCGGATCGCCCGGAGTCGGGCAACTGGTATTTCGACTCATCCGCCCGGGAGCTGGTTTATGTCGTCAATCAGGCCCGCTTTCTGAAAACGCAGGACGGTCGTCAGCCGCAGCAATTGCGGTTTCGGGTACGGATCAGCTACCAATCGATCGATGCGCCGGGTGGCAGGGTCCGCGGGATCGCCGGGATTACGCTGGAGTCGACCACCTTATTCCGTTGGTTGTGAATTTAATTTCCAGTATACTGGGCCCATATTTCCTGTATTATCAACAACATGCGATTCACATTGCGTGATAAATATCACATGAACACAACGCGCCGAATTACGGGTTTCACCTTAATCGAGCTGATCGTTGTCATCATCATTCTGTCGATACTCGCGGCCACGGCTCTTCCGCGATTTGCCAATCTGCAGGTGCAGGCACGAATCGCCAAACTCAACGGCGCCCTGGGGTCGGTCAAAGGTGCTGCTGCACTGTCGCACGCCGCCTGTCTGGCTTCGTCGCCGCAATGCTCTGCGACGCTGTTGATGGAAGGCGTCAATGTCACGATGGTGCACGCTTATCCGACGGCGGATGCTGCCGGCATCATTACCGCAGCAGGCCTGAGCGTCGGGCCGTCTTCACCGGATGGCTACAACATTCAGGGCGGTGGTGCGGCCGCCGGTACACCGGTGACCGTGATGGTGCTGGGTAATGATCCGCCCAATTGCAGTTTCAGCTATACCTCACCCATTGCTGCAAACCAGTCGCCGATCTACGGCATTCTGGTGACCTCGGGGTGTTGAATATGTGTGACATGGAGTAGGATGAATCAGTCCGCCCCCGGAATGAATGTGGGGAGCGAATCCGTTTTTGACGAGTTAAGGAGCAAGGCAATGAAACGACAACAAGGCTTCACCCTGATCGAACTGATCGTGGTCATCGTCATTCTCGGTATTCTGGCCGCGACTGCGGTTCCGAGATTCGTGGATCTGCAGACGGATGCGCGTGCTGCGGTAATGCAGGGCGTCGCCGCCAGCATCAATACCGCGAAAGAACTGGTGCGAGCGCGCTGGCTAGCGAACGGTTCTTCGGGCGC
>JBILYA010000086.1:0-7659 GCA_044378065.1 Burkholderiales bacterium
GTCTTTGAACCGTAAACTATTGTTTTATTTATTAATTTTTAATCAAGAAAAGTCGCATAGTCTTCCAGCGTAATGCGCTCCGGCTGAAAGGTATTCACCACCGCTTCAGCGTCGGCATAACCCATCGCCATACCGCAGATCACCACCCACTCGCGCCCGAGACCCAACTCGCGCCGCACCACATCCGGATAACTCGCAATCGACGCTTCGGCGCAGGTGTGCAGGCCGCGCGCCCGCGCCGCCAGCATCAGCGTCTGCAGGAACATGCCGTAGTCCAGCCAGCTACCCTTCTCCAGCTTGCGGTCGATCGTAAACACCAGCCCCGCGGGTGCACCGAAAAAAGTGTAGTTGCTGGCGCGATAGGCCCTGGATTTTTCGTGATCGCCCTTGCCGATACCCAGCGTTCCATACAGACCCCAGCCGCAGGCGCGACGTCGCGCCAGATAAGGCTCGAACACCGGGTCGGTGTAGTAATCGTAATCGCGCTGGTGGCCGGGCTCGTCATTGAGAAACGCCGACTCGATTGCCGTGCCCACGCGTTTCAGCGTCGCCCCGGTCAGCACATGCACCCGCCAGGGCTGGATGTTCGAACCGCTGGGGGCGTACCGGCCGAGTTCAACGATTTCGCGCAACAGCGCCGGCGGCACCGGATCGGGCTTGTAGGCGCGCACGGAACGCCGCGTGTGCGCCGCCTCGAATACATCGTTTGCAGTCCCGGTGGAACACGGGCGGGATGGGATTGTCTGCGTCATTCAGCTTTTACTCCTGCGTCACGGATCACTTTGCTCCAGGTCTCAATTTCGCGCGCCAGATGCCGGCGCAAATCGTCGGGCGGCCCCGGCAAGGGTTCAGCGCCCTGGGCCAGCAGGCGGTCGCGCGTCTGCGGCTCCTGCAGCAGCGCGGTCACTTCCGCATTGAGCCTGGTCACGATGGGCTGCGGCGTTTTTGCCGCTGCAAATAAACCGAACCAGCCGACGGCATTGAATCCGGGCAAGCCGGTCTCAGCCAGCGTCGGCAACTCCGGAAACACTACCGAACGTTTATTGCTGGTCACCCCGATGCCACGCAGCTGACCTTTGCGGATATACGGCGACAACACCAGCACATTGTCGATTGCCGCATCGAGCCGGCCGCCGATCAGATCGGGAATCACACCGCCGGTACCTTTATACGGCACATAAAGCATATCGATACCGGCATTGCGCTTGAGCAACTCCCCCGCCAGCCGCTGCAGCGACCCGGGATTGGAACCGGCCCAGGTCAGCTTGCCCGGATTGGTTTTGGCATGGGCAATGAACTCCGTCATGTTTTTGATCGGCAGTGCCGACTGCACCACCAGTACATAAGGTGAGGTGCCGATGAAGGCGACCGGCGCCAGATCCTTCTGCAGGTCAAAGGGCAGTTTGTAAAGCGTGCTGATGGTGCCCCAGGAGCCTGCAGCCATGATCAGCGTGTAACCGTCAGGCTGTGAATTCACGACCAGATTGATGCCGATGATGCCGCTCGCTCCCGGCCGGTTGTCGACCACCACCTGCTGGCCGAATTTTTCCGACAGCCGTGCAGCAACGATGCGCCCCATCACATCCGTACTGCCGCCGGCAGGCAGGCCGATCACCATGCGGATCGGGCGCTGCGGATAGGACTGCGCGTGCACGCAACCGCAGACCATCAACCCAAGGACGGCGATCGCCCATGGCAATCTTTTGTTCATGCTCTCCTCCCGCCTGTTATTAAAGGCAATTTACCACCGACCGGACGCCGGCAGTGGCGCTGCGGTGATTGACCATCACGCGCAGCTTGGTCACACTGCCAGCGCCGCCATGAATACATCAACCCTGCGTACCGGAATTGTCTTCGCCCTGCTGCAGCTGTTTTTCACGCTGACGTGGACCGTTTACGTGATCTATCTGCCGCAACTGGCCGCGGAGGCCGGTATCGCCAAATCCTGGATCGTCTGGATCCTGATTGCCGATCAACTGGTATTCCTTGTCACCGACTGGTTGATGGGCGTCAAAGCCGACCGCAGCGCACGCATCGTCGGCAAGCTCGGATCGCAGATCGGCTTGATCACACTGATCTCGGCGCTGGCCTTCCTCGCCATGCCGCTGGCAGCGCCGAACGGCAGCCCGCTGCTGTTTCTGGCAATCACTTTCGTCTGGACGGTCACCTCATCGGCCTTGCGCGCACCGCCGCTGGTGCTGATCGGCAAACATGCCGGCATCGGTGAAAAACCCTGGCTGTCGGGACTGTGGCTGTTCGGCTTGGGCATCGCCGGCGCCATCGCCCCCTATCTGACCGGCGTGCTGCGCGACACCGATCCGCGCCTGCCGTTTGCACTCGCTTCAATCGCGGTCGCGCTCGCCGCGTGGGCAATGGCCTCGGCGGAACGTCATCTCTCGGCATCGGCGCCGGCAACAACCGAAGCCCCTGAAAAACCACTGTCGATTCCCTACTTCCTGATCATCGTTGCGCTGGCAGCAATCGGTTACCAGATCCATTTCTCACTGAACTCGGCGCCGCAATATCTGCGCTACGCCACTCCGGCAGAGCTCAGCCAGCTGATGCCGCTGTTCTGGGTGGGCTTCAACCTGGCCATGCTGCCGCTGACCTGGATCATCCGCCGTCAGGGTGACTTCAAGGTGCTCGCCGCCGGCGCCGTCATCGGCGCAGTCGCCGTGCTTTACTCGACGCAGGCCGGCGCACTGGGTCCGCTGATTACCGCGCAGATCATTGCCGGCGCTGCCTGGGCCGCGGTGATGTTCGGCATGTTCGGTGCCGCGACCACGCTGGGTCACACCGGACGCGAAGGCTTCAGCGCCGGCGGCATGCATTCGATGTTTGCACTGGCAACGATGCTGCGCATCCTGGTCATCGCCACCCAGCTCAATCAGGACAAAGCCCTGATGCAGTCGCTGACCTGGGCGCCGGCGCTGTGCTGGGGTGTTGCGGCGCTGCTGCTGATCGCGCGTTTACGCCGCGCCTGAAGCAAGGATCAGCGCGAGTTTTTCAGCGCGGCTCAACTGCTTGATCTGATACTCGCGCTTGCTCGCCGCAGAACGGTCCGCTGCCGGCTCCTGATACACCAGCCTCACCGGACGGCGCGAACGCGTATAACTGGCGCCCGCTCCCTTGTCGGCATTGTGCTCGGCGATGCGGCGCTCCAGGTCTCGCGCGATGCCGGTATACAGGCTGCCGTCCGCGCATCGCACGATATAAACCTGCCACGTATCACCGGCCAAAATGACTCCTGATTCGATGGAACTGCCTGTCGAAGGCCCGTATGATGCCGCCTATGAAAAATTTACGCCATCTGCTGATCGCCTTGAGCCTTGTCGCGGGCAGCGCCTTTGCCGCTGACACCCCAAAAGCCATGTTCGGCATCGAACTCGGTAGCCGCTTCAACTACCCCGCCTGTGAACGCGGCGAAGACGCGCTGACCAAACGCCATTGCTACAACGCCAAACAAACCGTCAAAACCGCCTGGGGCACCGAGGAACAGCAGTTGTTCTATCCGCGCGCCTCAATCGTGCCCTATGCCCGCGGTGAACTGACTGTTGAAGTCGTCAACGGCGTCATCGAAGCCGTACATGTCCACACCTGGGGTATCGAGGCGCAAAGCAACGCCCTCGAAGCACTGAAAAAGAAATACGGCCCGCCAGCGCGCAGCCATTCCGAGAAAATGAAAGGTCTGCGTTCACGCTTCCCGGTCCAGTACGCGGAATGGGATGCCAAGGATTATTCCGTTCGCTTCGAAGGCGTGATTACCAGCGTCGACTGGGGACGGATCACACTCGGAACACCGAAATACTTTGCATTGCGCGGCAACAAACCCGCATCCAAAACTGCTCCGTAGTCCGTTAACGGGCAATCGGATACACTGGATTCACTGTAAGTCCCGCAGATCCCGCACGATCCGATGGCCTCTTCGATATACCTTTCCGCACGCACGCTGGCGCGGCAAATCCGGTCCGGCAAGATCAGCGCCGCCGACGCGCTGGAAGCCTGCATTGAACGCCAACAGCAGTTGCATCCGCAGCTCAATGCCATTGTTGTCACCGATCTGCCGACCGCACGTAAGGCGGCGCGTGCAACAGACCGCGCGATCAGGCGAGGTGACGCTACCGGACCACTTGCCGGGGTTCCGATGACGGTAAAGGAATCCTATGACTACGCCGGTTTGCCGACGACCTGGGGTCTCGAACGCCGCAAAAACAATCTCGCCGCACGGCATGCCGTCGTGGTCCAGCGCCTGCTGGATGCCGGCGCAACCATCTGGGGAAAATCCAATGTCCCCGTACTGCTAGCCGACTGGCAGACCCACAATCCCTTGTACGGCACTACCAGCAACCCTTGGGATATCGACCGCACCCCGGGCGGCTCCAGCGGCGGCGCTGCGGCCGCACTTGCCGCCGGAATCACAACACTGGAATACGGATCGGATATCGGCGGCTCGATTCGCGGCCCCGCACATTACTGCGGCATCTATGGTCACAAGACCAGCTATGGCATCGTGCCCGCACGCGGACACGCACTCCCCGAGACATGGGCACCCACCGACATGTCGGTGGTCGGTCCGCTGGCACGATCGGCATTCGACCTAGAACTGGCACTGCGTGCCACTGCCGGCCCCGATGCACCCGAACAGGCTGCCTATCGCCTGCGGCTGCCGGCACCGCATTTCCGTGATCTCAAAGGATTGCGCGTCGCCGTGGTCAGCAACGACCGTGTCGCACCGGTTTCACAAACGGTCTGCGGGGCCATCGAAGACCTTGCGGTATTTCTCGACAAACACAAGGCAAAAGTGGACCTGAACCCGCGCCTGCCTTTCGACCCGGCTGCCCACGACCGCCTGTATGTACTGCTGCGCCGCGCAGCAACCTCGATGCGTGCCCATGACGACACATCATTCAAGGCGCTGCTGCAACAACTGGAAACACTGGATCCCGACGACCACAGCTACCCGGCCGAACAGATCCGCGGCAACACCCTGCATCACCGTGAATGGTTGCTCCTGAACAATGAGCGCCACCGTCTGCGCGGCGAGTGGGCCAGATTTTTCAGCGCTTACGACGTATTGCTTTGTCCTGCCGCCGCAACAACCGCATTTCCGAAAAATCCGGATGGCCAACGCTGGGAACGCCGCATCGTCGTTGACGGCATCCCGCAACCCGATACCACCCAGATTTACTGGATGGGCATGGCCAGCATTTCGCTGCTGCCGGCCACCGTTGCACCGATAGCGATTGCTCGGGACGGCTTGCCTGTGGGCGTGCAGATCATCGGCCCGCAATACGCTGACCTGTCCACCATCCGTTTCGCGCAGTTACTGGAGCGCGAATACCATGATTTCCGCATTCCGCCCGCTTATTGCTGAAGAGAAGCTCATGTCACAAACCTTGATCCGCACTGCAGCGACAGCTCTGATGATTTTCACCGCCGCCACCGTTTCCGCACAATCATGGCCGACACGGCCGGTGCGCATGATCGTGCCCTACACTGCCGGCGGCGCCACTGATCTGCTGGCACGCGCAGTGGGAGAACGCCTGGGCGCCGCCATCGGCCAAAGCATCGTCATCGACAACCGGCCCGGCGCAAACACCATCATCGGCTACCAGTTGCAGGCAGCAGCAGCGCCCGACGGCTATACGCTGATCATGGGCGGATTCAATGCACTGGTCATGAATCCCCTGCTGTACAAATCGCTGCCTTACAACGTGGATCGCGATCTGGCACATATCGGGCTGGTCGGCATTTCCCCGCTGGTCGTGGTGGCACACCCTTCACTGCCGGCACGCAACCTCAAAGAGCTGGTCGCTTATGCACAGACCAATCCCGGAAAGCTGAATTTTGCCTCTTCGGGCAACGGCAACATTACCCACATTGCCGGTGAACTCTTCATGAGCATGGCTGGCATCCAGATGCAGCACATCGCCTATAAAGGCGGTTCCGCCAGCATGGCCGACCAGCTAACCGGCGTGATCCAGCTCAAGTTCGACACGCCGATTACAGCCCTCCCATTCATCCGGGACGGAAAGCTGCGCGCACTTGCCGTCACCTCGCGCAAACGCATGAGTTCATTGCCTGATGTGCTGACGGCCGTCGAGCAGGGATACAAGGATTACGAAGCCGCAACCTGGTTCAGCATCGCCACGCGTAAAGGCACGCCGCAACCGGTGATTGATAAACTGAGCGGCGAACTCGCACGCATCGTCCAGCTCCTGGAAATGCGAACGCGCTTCGGCGCAGTCGCCATCGAAATGGCCACTGGTTCACCTACCGAACTGGGCCAACTGGTGAAACATGATACTCAGCGCTGGGCTGCGGTCATCAAAAAATCCGGCGTGACGCTGGATCCTTGAGCGCGGGATCCGAACGTGACGCCAGAACAGTTCCGCGTAGACACGCATGCGCATATCTTCCGGCGCGACCTGCCCCTGTCCCCGGGATACCGCCATGCGCCGCAGTACGACGCAACGCTGCAGGATTACCTGAAGTTACTGGACGCCCACAACATCGCCTACGGCGTATTGACCGCCCCCAGCTTCCTCGGCACCGACAACAGGCATTTGCTGGAGGGGCTGGCGGCCGCCGGGGGCCGCCTTCGCGGTACAGTGATCGTTGACCCGGAGACGCCACGAAACACCCTTGAGGCTTTCGCCAAACAGGGCGTCATCGGCATCCGTCTCAATCTTTTCCGTAAGGCCAGCGTCCCTGACCTGACCTCAGGGGAATACCGCGTCCTCTTTGAAAACTGCGCCGCTCTCGACTGGCAGGTCGAAATTTATGACGAAGGGCCACGGCTGGCTCAATGGTTGCCGCAGATCATGGCAACCGACGTCAAAGTGGTGGTCGATCACTTCGGCAGCCCGGATCCGGCTAACGGGGTGAACTGCCCCGGCTTTCGCTACATACTCGAAAACTTCGCGACCGGTCGCTTATGGGTCAAACTATCGGCGCGTTACCGCGTCGGTGACAGCCTGGCGGCAGAATGCGCGAAACTGCTGTTGCAGGAAGGCACGGCAAAACGTCTGGTCTGGGGCAGCGACTGGCCCTGGACCCAGAATGAATCAGGACAAAGCTATGCCGGGTGCCTGCATTGGCTCGAGCAATGGGTGCCTGAGCAGGCCGACCGCGAAACCATTCTGGGTGCGACTGCACGCCAGCTCTTTCATTTTCCCGAACCCCTCTGAACAACGGAAACACCATGCCCTACGTCAAACGCACTGGCCAACCCGACATCCACTACGTTGTCGATGACTACACCGACCCGTGGCGCAACGCACCGTATCTGGTTCTGCAGCACGGCAACGGCCGTTCATCCCGCTTCTGGTACAGCTGGATCCCTTATCTCAGCCGTTTCTACAAAGTTGTGCGCCCGGATGCACGCGGTCTCGGCCAGTCCGGTGCGAATTTCGACCTCGCCAGCGCAGTCACCGTGGAAAACCTCACCGGGGACATCCTCTCGATACTGGATCAACTCGGCGCGCAATCCGTTCACTTCTGCGGTGAATCCATGGGTGGCATCCTCGGTATCGCACTCGCCGCGATGCAACCGCAGCGCATCCGCACGCTGACACTGGTATCAACCCCGGTATACATCAGCGACAAAATGAAGGAAACCTACTCGATGGGCCACAAGTCCCGGGTCGATGCGATGAA
>JBILYA010000124.1:0-6393 GCA_044378065.1 Burkholderiales bacterium
ATCGGCTACCGAAGCCAAGAGCGAGTTTCTGGCGGTGGTCAGCCACGAAATCCGCACCCCCATGAACGGCATCATGGGAATGGCGCAACTGCTCGAACTCTCTGAACTCGACGAGGCACAGCGCGGACACCTCGGGCTGATCCGCAAGAGCGCCGAGGACCTGCTTGCGCTCATCAACGACATCCTCGATTTTTCGAAAATTGAAGCCGGTCGCCTCGATCTGGATGTTCACGATTTCGACATGCGCGATGAACTCAAAATGGTCGCCCGCCTGTTCGGTCCGGCAATCGCGCGCAAGGGCCTTCGCTTCGCTATGCTGTTGCCGGAGGACATGCCGGCTGTGCTGCGCGGCGATTCGGCGCGGATGCGACAAATTTTCTCGAACCTGATTGGCAATGCCGTCAAGTTTACCGACCAGGGCGGCGTCCGGGTTGAAGTCCTGTTTTCGGAGGAGCCCGACGGGCGGGTACGCATGTCCTGCGCTGTCATTGACAGCGGCATCGGCATTCCCGAGCAGCGTCGTGACCGCCTGTTCAAGGCCTTCTCGCAGGTTGATGCTTCGACCACCAGGCACTATGGCGGTACCGGCCTCGGACTGGCCATTTGTGCGCGACTCTGTGATGCAATGGGCGGCGGCATCAATGTCGAGAGCGTGGTCGGTTGTGGCTCCACCTTTCGCTTCAGCCTTGTTTTCGAGCGGGGCGGGCAGGTCATCAAGCCTGTGCCGAAGCTTAACGAGGCTCCGCAAACCGTATTGCCGGGGATGCGGCTGCTGCTGGTTGAAGACCACCCCGTCAACCGCACCCTCGCGCTGGCGCTTCTGACCAAGCTGGGCCTAGGGGCAGATGTTGCGGAAAACGGGCGCCAGGCCGTCGATCTGGTGATGGCACATGCCTATGATGTCATCCTGATGGATGTGCAGATGCCCGTCCTTGACGGCATTGCCGCCGCCCGTGAAATCAGGAATCTCGCCTTGCCGCTGCAGCCGCGCATCATTGCGCTGACCGCCAATGCCTACGCCCGCGACCGCGAACTTTGCCTGGCTGCAGGAATGGACGATTTCCTGAGCAAGCCTTTCCGCTTGGAGGAGCTTCGGGACAAGCTGCAGCATGTTGCAGCCCGCCCTGCGGGATGAGGCGCCGGAGGAAGGTTGCCCGGCGAACTCAGCGGTTGGGCTGCATGCCCAGTGCGTTGTTGATGCGGTTGTTTGAGTTATAGATCGCAACAACCTGCACTGCTTCCAGGATTTCCTTTTCGCTGAGGCCGGCCGCACGCAGTCCGCCGATCAGCGTGGCATCGACGTCGGCGACGCGCAGGGTTAATTTGGACGCGAATTCCGCCAGTGCGTGCTGGCGCGGCGTCAGTTCGGTGCGGCGCCATGCGAGACAAAGTGTGTCAACCAGTTGCGGGTCCATGCCGTATTTTTTCAGGGCACCGCCATGCGAGAGGATGCAGACCTCGCAGCGGTTCTCGACGCTGGTGATCAATGCCATCAATTCGCGTTCCACCGGCTGCAGTTCACCGTCCGGTGCGCGCATCAGCTTGTCGAGGTAACCCTGGTAAAGCGCCAGCCGGCCGGGGCCGAAGGGCAGTTTAAGAAAGTTGCGTACATAACCGAGGCGTTCCTGGCTCTGCTGTTGCAGTTCACGCACTGCGGGTTCGGGTTTCGCCGGTGCAGCGAGGCGCAGCCAGGAAAAACGTCCGGCCTTGCCGGTTTTTGGGGCTGTGGGTTTTTTAACGGACTTCTTCATGGCTGTTCTCCGCAGTTGTCAGTTGTCGTGCTGCTGCTCATTCGGGCTGAATGCCTGCTGCCCGCGCCACCTTGATCCATTTTTCGATTTCCTCGCGGGTGAACTTGTCGTATTCCTCTGGCGAACTGCCCACCGGGTCGGCGCCTTCGCCCGACAGCCGTTCGCGCACGGTCGGGTCGGTCAGGGTTGATTTCAACGAGGCGAGTACCCGGTCGATGATCGGGCGGGGCGTGCCGGCGGGCGCGAACAATCCGAAGCCGGCAGTGACCACGAAGCCCGGCACGCCGGATTCGATCATCGTCGGCACGTCGGGTGCAGCGGACGATCGTTTATCGCCACCTTGGGCGATCATGCGCAGCTTGCCGGCACGGGACTGACCGATCACTGCCGGCATGCTGCTGATCAGCAGCTCGACATGTCCGGCCATGGTGTCTGAAAGTGCCGGGCCAGCCCCCTTATACGGCACATGGGTCATCTTGATCTGCGCCACTGAGCCCAGCAGTTCAGCCGAGAGGTGGCCGATGCTGCCGCGACCGGCGCTGGCGTAGTTGAGTTGCCCTGGTTTTGATTTGGCCAGAGCAATCAGTTGCTTTGCGTTTTTTGCCGGCAACGAGGGATGCACCACGATTGCACTCGGCACATCGGCGACCTTGGAGATGGCGGCAAAACTCTTCACCGGATCAAAAGGCAGTTTTTTGACCATCGCCGGGTTGATCACGTGCGCTGCTGACACCATCAATAGCGTGTAGCCGTCGGGCGGCGATTTCGCGGCCATGTCGGTACCGAGCATGCTGCCGGCGCCGCCGCGGTTGTCGATGATGATCTGCTGGCCCAGCGCTTTGGCCATGCCCGGAGCGACGCTGCGCGCGATGATGTCAGTGTTGCCGCCGGGCGCGAAGGGCACAATCATGCGCACTGTTTTGGTCGGGTAGGTCTGTGCCTGTGCTGTGCAGGCCAGAGCCGCGAGTACTGCAGCTGTTACTGCCAGCAAGTGCGGGCGGGGTTGTCGATTCTGCATGAATGCCTCCTCCGGGTTAGTGCCGGCTCATCATGACCGGCTTCATGGAATGACGGCCATGCTAGCATCAGCATTCACTGATGGTGTTTGATTCAACGCAATTTTTCATTTCGGAGTTATCAGAATATGGAACTGGGCATCAAGGGCAGGAAGGCGCTGGTATGCGCTGCAAGCAAGGGGCTGGGTCGTGCCTGCGCGATGTCGCTGGCGCGTGAAGGCGTCGATGTGACCATCCTCGCGCGCGGGCAGGAAGCGTTGGAAAAAACAGCCGAGGACATCCGCAAGGCTTCCGGCGTGAAAGTCACGGCTATCGTCGCCGACATCACCACTGAAGCCGGACGTGCTGCTGCGCTTGCCGCCTGTCCGCAGCCCGACATCCTGGTCAACAACGCCGGCGGTCCGCCGCCCGGCGATTTCCGCAACTGGAGCCGTGAGGACTGGATCAAGGCGGTCGACGCCAACATGCTGACGCCGATCGAACTGATCAAGGCCACGGTTGACGGCATGATCGCGCGTAAGTTCGGGCGCATCGTGAATATCACCTCGAACTCGGTGAAAGCGCCGATCGAGGAACTGGGGCTGTCGAATGCCGCGCGTTCGGGGCTGACCGGTTTTGTCGCGGGGCTCGCGCGCAAGACCGTGCGCCACAATGTCACCATCAACAACATCCTGCCCGGACAGTTCATGACCGACCGCCTGAAGACGCGGCTGACGGTAAACGCGAAGGAGGCGGGCGTGACGCTGGAGCAGTACCTCGACAAACGCAGCCAGGTGATTCCCGCCGGCCGCTTCGGCGACCCCAACGAATTCGGAGAACTCTGCGCCTACGTATGCAGCACCCAGGCGGCGTTCATCACCGGGCAGAATTTCCTGATTGATGGCGGGACTTATCCCGGGACCTACTAACAGGAAAAATTTTCGGACTCAAGCAAAAAAACCCGCTGGTGCGGGGTTTTTTACATGGGACGAATACGAGTCACCCTGCACCTGCCTTTTGTGTAGGCATGGTCCGGATCACAATCGCGACGACTGGGCGCCGCTTGCGACCGCGATCCGGGTTTGGGTCACCGGCAGGGACATCACTCCGATGCCATATCCGGCTTCCAGATCTCCCAGATTTTCCCGACCAGCTCGGGCCCCGGCTTGAGGGTCATGCTGCCGGGTTTCCAGCCCGAGGGTGTCGCTTCGGTGCCTTTGCTGTTCCTGACTAGCTGGAAGGCCTGGATCTGGCGAATGGTTTCGCTGACGTTTCTGCCGACCGGCGGGGTCAGCACTTCGAAGGCCTGGATCACGCCGTCGGGATCGATGATGAAGCGCCCGCGGTTTTCCACGCCCGCGTCGTCGTCATAGGCGCCGTACGCCATTCCGACTTTTCCGCCACTGTCGGACAGCATGGCAAAGGGCACGCCGCCCTTGACCATTTTCGACAGCTCATGGTCATTCCACATCTTGTGCACGAAAACGCTGTCCACGCTCATCGACAGCACTTCAACGCCGAGCTTCTGGAACTCCGGGTATTTATCGGCGACCGCCGATATCTCGGTCGCTCATACAAATGTGAAGTCACCCGGATACAGGCACAGCACCACCCATTTGCCGAGATGGTCGGACAGTTTGACGGAAGTGAACTGCCCCTTGTGATAAGCCGGTGCGACGAAATCGGGTGCAGGTTTGCCTACCTGGATCATGGCGCGGGTCTCCGGTGCAGCTTGCTGGGATGGTGATTGCTGGGATGCTTCAGGGTTTTTGCGGACAGGACCGCCGGTGGGGCGGGCGCATCCGATCTTGGGGGTTTCACTCATGCTTGGGTACTCCTTCCGGTTGTGTGGCATGCATGGATCGCAGCGGGTCTGGTGATTACATTCAAAGTCTCTGCGCTTTGCCTTGTCACGTGATTGATTCAAATCAAACGCTGGCCGATTGCCGCGAGATTCCAGCGTCCGGTTTTCATCCCGGCGTGTCACCAGTGCGAATATGGCTGGCAGATCCCGAGGGAAGACATTTGTAACTAACTGATTTTATTAATAAAATTATCGCTGTATAATGCGCGCCGCAACGCGTCCGCCGCATATTGCGCGGACCCCCACGCAGGCCATCCATGAGCATCGACAAAGAAGTCTCCCGGCGCCGCACCTTCGCCATCATTTCGCACCCGGATGCGGGTAAAACCACGCTGACCGAAAAGCTGCTGCTGTTCGCAGGCGCGATCCACATCGCCGGCAGCGTGAAGTCGCGCAAGGCCTCGCGCTACGCGACCTCGGACTGGATGGAAATCGAAAAGCAGCGGGGCATCTCGGTCGCCAGCTCGGTGATGCAGATGGAATACCGCGACTGCGTGATCAACCTGCTCGATACGCCGGGTCACCGCGATTTTTCCGAAGACACCTATCGCGTGCTGACGGCTGTTGACGCCGCGCTGATGGTGATCGACGCCGCCAACGGTATCGAGCCGCAGACGCTGCGCCTGTTGCAGGTCTGCCGCGCGCAGAACACCCCGGTGATCACCTTCATCAACAAGATGGACCGCGAAGTACGCGAACCCACGGACCTCGTTGACGAGATCGAGCGCACGCTGGGCATGCCGGTGGTGCCTTGTACGTGGCCGGTCGGAATGGGCAAGCAGTTCAAGGGCGTATTCGACCTGCGCGCCGACCGCATGCGCGTGTTTACCGCCGGTGAAGATCGCATCGGCGCGGAAGACGAAATTATTTCCGGCATCGACAACCCGGAGATCGTTGAACGCTTCGGCGATATCTTTAGCCATGCCCGCCAGGAAATCGATCTGGTCCAGGGTGTGTCGCCGGAATACGACCGCGACACCTTTCTCGCCGGCAAACAGACGCCGTTGTTTTTCGGATCGGCTATCAACAACTTCGGCGTGCAGGAAGTGCTCGATGCGGTGATTGATTTCGCGTCGCCGCCGCGTCCGCACAAGGCCCTGCAGCGCGAAGTGAAGCCGGAAGAGCCCAAGTTCTCCGGCGTGGTGTTCAAGATCCAGGCCAATATGGACCCGGGCCACCGCGATCGTGTGGCCTTCATCCGCATCTGTTCCGGCCGTTTCGAGCGCAGCATGCGTCTGAAGAACTGCCGCACCGAAAAATTCTTCCGGCCCAGTTCGGTGGTGTCTTTCCTGTCGCAGCGCCGTGAGCAGGTCGAAGACGCTTACGCCGGCGACATCATCGGTATTCCCAATCATGGTGTGCTGCAACTCGGCGACACGCTGACCGAAGGCGAAGACTTGCAGTTCACCGGCCTCCCGTTTTTTGCGCCGGAACTGTTCCAGACTGTTGAGGTTGCTGATCCGCTGCGCAGCAAGCAGTTGCGCACCGGTCTCGGTCAGCTGGGCGAAGAGGGTGCGATTCAGGTGTTCAAGCCGGTGGCAGGCAGCCTGCTGCTGCTCGGCGCGGTTGGCCAACTCCAGTTTGAAGTTGTCGCGCACCGTCTGAAACATGAATACGGTTGCGAAGCGCGGCTGTCGCCGGCGCGTTATGTCGCCGCCCGCTGGGTGACCTGTGATGATGACCGTGAGCTGCAGCGTTTCATCGATGCCAACTCGCACCGCGTGGCGCATGATGCTGTCGGAGCGCCGGCTTTCCTTGCCGGCAATGCCATCGAGATCGATGT
>JBILYA010000087.1:0-7544 GCA_044378065.1 Burkholderiales bacterium
CAGGCAAGGAGAGTGATCATGAGCGTGGTGCTGATTGTGCTGGCGGTCTTTTTCGGATTGGTGGTGTGGTGCACCGGCATCCGCCTGTGCCGGATGTTGCTGGCTGCGGTACGCAGCCGTCGAACTACTGCCATCCGCGTATCGCAGGACGTCATGGCGCGTCCGCGGTGACCGCTCCTGCTCCCAGCGGTCTTGCAGCCGGCGTGCGGCCGCGCGAGGTGTGGTCCTGGGCGATGTACGACTTCGCCAATTCGGGCTACACCACGGTGGTGATTACTGCAGTGTTCAGCGCCTATTTTGTTGCCGAGGTGGCCGGTGATACCCCTTGGGCCACGTTTGCGTGGACGGCGGCGCTGGCGGTTTCCTATGCGCTGATCATGCTGACCGCGCCGCTGCTCGGCGCCTGGGCGGATGCACATGCCGCCAAAAAACGGCTGCTCGCCGCCACCACCCTCGGCTGCATTTTTTTTACCGCGGCGCTGGCTCTGGTCGGTCGCGGTGATATCGCTTTGGCGATAACGCTTATTATCCTGTCCAATTTCTTTTTCGGCTCCGGCGAAAACCTGATTGCCGCTTTTTTGCCGGAGATTGCCCGCGGTGAGGCATTGGGCAGGATTTCCGGCTGGGGTTGGGGGCTGGGTTATCTCGGCGGTCTCGCCGCGCTGGGACTCTGTCTTGCCTATGTCACTGATACACAGGCCGCCGGCGCGCCGGCGACGGTCTTTGTGCCGGTGACCATGCTGCTGACGGCAATGATTTTTGCACTGGCCAGCCTGCCGACCTTCCTGTTCCTGCGCGAACGCGCGCAGCCGCAACCCGGGGCCCGTGTCGCCATCGGTTCGGTGTTTGCCGGACTGGTCGAAACCCTGCGCACCGCCCATCGTTACCGCGACCTGCGCCGTTTTCTGATTTGCCTGACTTTTTATCAGGCGGGCATCCAGACGGTGATCGCGCTGGCGGCGATTTACGCGCAGCAGGCGATGGGATTCACCACCCGTGACACGATACTGCTGATTCTGGTGGTCAATGTCACCGCGGCAATCGGCGCACTGCTGTTCGGATATCTGCAGGATCGCGCGGGGCATATTCGCTCGATCGGGATTATTCTGGTGGCCTGGATTGTTACCGTATTGCTGGCCTGGAGAGCGACGGATGCGGCGCTGTTCTGGCTGGCGGCGAATTGTGTCGGTCTGTGCCTGGGTTCCAGCCAGTCTGCCGGGCGTGCGCTGGTCGGTTACCTCAGTCCGCCCGGACGGCAGGCTGAGTTTTTCGGACTGTGGGGGCTGGCAGTGAAATGCTCGTCGATCCTCGGTCCGCTGAGCTACGGCGTGGTGTCCTGGCTGAGCGGTGGTGATCACCGGCTGGCGATATTGCTGACCGGCGTCTATTTTGTCGCGGGATTGCTGCTGCTGGCCGGCATTGATGCGGAGCGCGGACGGCAGGTGGCATTGCAGGACGGGCACAAGGCAGTGGCCGCATAAAAAATCAGAATCCGCAGCGATCAGGCGGATGCGTTGAAGGCAGCAAGTGACAGGGGAATGCCATGCTTGGATTTCTGGGCGGGAACAAGGTCGATCATCCGATGGCGGATGTCAAAAAGGCCAAAGAGATCATTACCGAGTTACCCGCCGACCCGCTGAAGGCGCTGGCGGATATCACGCAGTGGCTGGAGAGCCTGCGCGATACCAAGGCCTACAAGGTTGACCGCCTGTTCGAGAACATTGATCTGCTCGACGGTGCGGCGAAAAACCACCAGCGCAAACTGGCGCAGGATTATTTTGCCACCGCACGGCAGCAGAAGTTCCAGGAAAACCGGTTGTGGACCAGCAGCTTCAATTTCTGGAAGGCGCTGAGCGAAGCCTATCTCGACTGCGTCTCACGCTTCGAAAGCACGCAGACCGGCGGCACCGCATTTCGCAAGAATCTGCCGGTGATCGTGGCGCGCACCCTGCGCGCGCTGACGCTGCAGCTGAAGTGGGTGCTGGTGCGATATGGTCCGGTCGACCCGCAGGTGTGGTCCGCTATCGGGCGGCTGTACCAGTTTGCCGAGGCGTCCGGATTTGCCGCGAGTAACGTCGCGATTTACCCCGGCGCTCACGGCGGCGGTTCGGTACAGCAGGAATTTCTCAAAGCGGTGATGCTCAGCGCGTCTTCAACGGACGGCCTGAGTCCGATGCGCCAGGAAATCGCCGAGCGCGCAGTGGCGCATTTCTCCGGCGGTTTCCGTATCGCACGCGAACCCGGTCCGGGTTGCGGTTATTGTTTTGACATTGCTTCAGGCAAACCGCCGTATCGCGTGGTCGGCGACATGCTGACGGCCTCACCATCGGCGCGCTTTTTCGGCGCAGGAGAGGCCCTGGCGCAGCTGATTCGTATCGAGTCCCTGGTCAGCGAAACCGGCGCCATTCCTTCCGATGTGCATCTCGGCGGCGTCTATGACGGTGAAACGGTGAAGCCGGTATTGAAGCACCTGATCGCCTACTGGTCTGATGATGCGCCGGAACGCAGCGCGCAACGCCGGCAGACCGCGACGCGGATGACGGTGCTGCACGGCATGTCGGAAATTCTCGCGGCACTGGATCCGGCAAACAGCGACGCGCTCGACTTCAGTGACCCGGGCGAGGCCGAAAACACCGCCGAGAGCTGGATTGTCGAAAACGTCAGCGATGGCGGTTACGGTGCGATCATTCCCGCGGCCAAAAGCGACTGGGTCCGCGTCGGCGCGCTGATCGGCGTCAAGACCGAAGTCGCCAAGCACTGGGGCATCGGCATCATCCGTCGGGTGTCCCGTGACGAGCACCAGCAGCGTCGCGTCGGTATCCAGTTGCTGTCCAGGCTGGCGATTCCCGTGCGCATCGGCAAGTCGGGCGGCATGTTTGCGTCATCGCCTTCAGAGCCCACCGATTCCGCGTTGCTGTTGTCGACCACACCGGACAGCAAAGGTGAAGTCGGCGTTGTGTTGCGCGACGGTATCTACAACTCCCGCGACAGCCTCGATATGATCGTCAACGGTAAGCCCTATCTGCTGATGCCGTCCCGGTTGACGGAGGGCGGCGAGGATTTCGACTGGGCGATGTTCAAGGTGATGCAGCGGTCGAGCTGATGGTCTCATGGGTTGAATCATTTTAAGTTGTTGATTTTATTATATTTAATTTTTAAGATGCAAAGCCCGGGATACTGATTCACTGCGGCTTGCGTTGCATCAAATGACCGCTCTGTAACGCCATTGATAATGACTGCACATCGGAGCCATCGCTTATTTGCTGCGCTGGTAGCCGAACCCAAAATAACGATCAGGAGAAGGAGAACGCCATGCTGAAAAAACTTATCCCCGTGTTTGCAGTTGCGGCAGCGATCAACACGCCCGCGTTTGCGCAGAACGTGACCTACACCAAGGACATCGTCCCCGTATTCAAGGAGTTCTGTTCTGAATGTCATGGCGACGGATCGCCGATATACAAGGAATTCAAGAAGCAGGAAGAGAAGTTCACCAAGGAGAAGATCGGTCCGCGTATGGACTCCTATCCTCTCCTGGTGACCCACATTGCCTATCCCGAGACCGGCGCCATCCAGCGCAGGCTGGATGACGGCAAGGCCAGCCCCGGCGGCAAACCCGGCAATATGTACCGTTACCTCGGCGGTGACGACCAGGAACGGCAGAAAAATCTGGCGCTGTTCAAAGCCTGGCTGGGTGAAGGCGGCTGGAATCTGAACCGCTGGACCGCACGCGGTGACGTACCGGCGGTGACCAAGGACCAGCTCGACAAGCTGAAGCTCGCGTACTAGGACAGCATCGCTCGATAAAAACGGCGTGCCCGATCGGGTCACGCCGTTTTTTTACCCGTTTCGGGTGGGAAAGCGGAACACTCAGGCGAGTTTGGTGGCACCCGCAGCGGCGAGGCGCTGGATGTCCGCATCGCCGTAACCGGCTTCGCGCAGGATTTCTGCGCTGTGCTCGCCCAGTCGCGGCGCGTGGCGGTGCGGCATTTCATCGGCGCCCGACCAATGGCTGGCCAGCGTCATTTCGCGCAGCCGGCCTTCGCTGGGGTGATCGCTTTCGCGGAAAAAGCCGACGGCCTCGAGGTGCGGATCATTGAGTACGTCGCCGACGGTTTTCATCGGTGCCGACGGAATGTCGGCTTCACGCAGCAACTTTTCCCATTCGGCGTTGCTGCGCAGTTTCAGGTGTTCGGCGGCGAAGGCATAGACTTCGGCGATGTTGCGCGAACGCGCCTCGTGGCTGCTGAAGCGCGGATCGGTGTCGAACATCGACTCCTGGCCGATCAGCTTGAAAAAAGAGCGCCAGTGCTTGTCGTTGTAAATCAGCACGCACATATAACCGTCGCTGGTCTTGTACGGTGCGCGGTTCGGCGCCAGCATGCGCGCGTATCCGTAAGGGCCTTCCGGCGGATCGAAGGTGAAGCCGCCCATGTGGTCTGCGAGCACCATCTGCGTCACGGTTTCGAACATCGGCACTTCAACCGACTGGCCCTTGCCGGTGCGGCTGCGCGCGAACAGCGCCGTAGTGATGGCATTGACGGCAGCGAGGCCGGTGATGCGGTCGGCAATCGCCAGCGGTGCATAACGCGGCGAAGAAGCGCCGGCTTCGTGGAACAGCGCCGGCATCGCCGACATGCCCTGGATCAGGTCGTCATAGGCCGGCTGTGCAGCGTAAGGTCCGCGCTGGCTGAAACCGTAGGCGCCGACATAGATGATCTGCGGATTGATTGCGGCGACTTCCTCGTAAGACAGCTTCAGCCGTTTCATCGCCTGCGGCCGTACGTTGTAGAACAGCACGTCGGCGGTCTTGATCAGCTTCTGCAGCGCGGCCAAACCTTCGGGGTTTTTCAGGTCGAGCACGATCGAACGTTTGTTGCGGTTGTGGTGCAGGAAGATGTGCCCCATCGCCTTGTTCCGCATCGGTGCGACATGGCGCAGGATGTCCCCGTCCGGCGGTTCGACCTTGACGATATCGGCGCCGAGGTCACCCAGCAGCTGGGTCGCAAAGGGGCCCAGAACGACCGAGCTCAGGTCCAGTACACGTACGCCGTCCAAAGGTTGAGTCACTGCATTGCTCCTGTAGATTTCTTGAGGAAATTAGCCAAGTAATTCTGGGTAAGTAATTCTGGTTAAGTAATTCGCGGTAATTGATGCGGGAATTTATTCGGGAATGATGTTGGCCGCTTTCGCCAGCTGCGCCCATTTTTCCAGTTCGCTTTTCTGGAATTTTCCCAGTTCCGCGGGTTTCATCGGATCGACCTGGATGCCGAGCACAGCGAACCGCTCGCGCACATCGCTGCGGGCAAGGATTTTTTCGGCTTCGGAAGACAGGCGGTCGACGATGGGCTGCGGCGTGCCGGCGGGCGCGAACATCGCGAACCAGGCGATCAGCTCAAAGTCTTTCACCGTTTCGGCAATGGCCTGCACATCCGGCAGCAGCGGATCGCGTTTGCGCGACGTCACGCCCAGCCCGCGCAGCTTGCCGGATTTGACCTGCGGCGCGCCGTTGACCATGTCGGCGTAGACCATATTGATCTGGCCGCCGATCACATCGGTCAGTGCCGGCGGAATGCTTTTGTACGGCACATGGGTCAGTTCGATGCCTGCCATCTGCTGCAGCATGAAAATCGGCACCAGACTGCCGGCGCTGCCGGACCCGGCGGTGAATTTTCCCGGCTGCTTTTTTGCCAGTGCAATCAGCTCCGCCATGTTCTTGGCCGGCAGGGATGGGCTGGTCACCAGCACGAACGCGATGGTTCCGACACGGGCGATCGGCGCAAAGTCTTTCACCGGGTCGTAATTGATTTTTTTCATCAGGCTGGGCGCGGCGGCGCTCGGCGTGTTGGTGCTGATCAGCACGGTGTAGCCGTCTTTCGGCGATTTCGCCGCGAGTTCGGCGCCGATGGTGCCATTTGCTCCAGCCCGATTATCGACGACGATCGGCTGGCCCAGTGCTTCCGACAGATTCTGTCCGACCGTTCGTGCAACCACATCGGTGGCGCTGCCCGCGGTAAACGGCACGATGAAACGCACCGGCCGGTTGGGATATTTTTCAGTGGTCGCCGCCTGCGCGCTGACGGCTGCGATGCAGGCTGCAAGGCCCAGTGTCGCGATGGTTTTCACGGCGATCGGTTTCCCTTTGATCAGGCCAGCACGCCGGTCAGCCAGCGGCCGATGTCGGCGACTTCTTCCAGGCAGACCGAGTGCTGCATCGGGTATTCCTGCCATTCCAGCGCATATCCCGCCTGCTGCAGCAGGTCGCGCGAACCGCGGCCCATGGCATAGGGCACTACCGGGTCTTGCGTGCCGTGTGCCATGAACACCGGCGTCTTTGTGTTGGCCGGTGAGGCTTCTTTGGCGAAACTCTCGGCCAGCGGCAGATAGGTCGACAGCGCCATCACGCCGGCAAGTGTTCCGGGATAACGCAGACCGGTATGCAAAGCAATCGCGCCGCCCTGTGAAAAGCCGGCGAGCACGATTTTGCCGGTGGCGATGCCGCGGCCGTTTTCGCGTGCGATCAGCTGGCCGATCTGCGCCTGCGATTCGCGCACGCCTTTTTCATCGGCCTTGCGCGTGTTGCCTTCGAGGTCACCGAAGGAAATGTCGTACCAGGCGCGCATCACGTAGCCGTTGTTGATGGTCACCGGACGCGTCGGCGCGTGCGGGAAAATGAAACGGATGCCGGGTGCGCCGCTGAGATCGATCTCGTTGACGATGGGCACGAAGTCGTTGCCGTCGGCGCCGAGGCCGTGCATCCAGATCACCGCTGCCGTCGGATTCGGCGCGGTTTCGAGTTCGATGGTTTCAAGCAATGCGGTCATGGGGTTTCCGTCAGTACTGCGCAGGCAGATTCAATGTTCAGGATTGTTTTTGGCGGATTGCCGATTTCGGCCGGAAGGCCTTGCACACGGCGTCATGGGTTTCGATATACGGCCCGCCGATCAGATCAATGCAGTAGGGCACTGCCGCAAAAATGCCGTGCACCAGCGGTTTGCCCGATTCGTCCTTCAGGCCTTCGAGCGTTTCCTTGATCGCTTTCGGCTGGCCAGGCAGGTTGATGATCAGAGAGTTCTTGCGGATCACCGCGACCTGTCGCGACAGGATCGCTGTCGGCACGAACTTCAGGCTGACCTGACGCATCTGTTCGCCGAAGCCCGGCATTTCCTTGTCGCCGACAGCCAGCGTGGCTTCGGGCGTGACATCGCGCAATGCCGGGCCGGTGCCGCCGGTGGTCAGCACCAGATGGCAACCTTCCTGGTCGACCAGTTCCTTGAGTGTGGCTTCGATCACCGGACGCTCGTCCGGAATCAGCCGGGTGACGGTGCGCCATTGCGGCGCGCTGATCGCCTGCTTGAACCAGTCTTCCAGCGCGGGAATGCCTTCGTCCTTGTAGACGCCCTGCGAGGCGCGGTCGCTGATCGAAACCAGACCGATGATGAGTTGTTCTGCGGAATTCGACATGACGCGGATTATATCGGGGCCGGCCTGCAAGGCCTCACTCGGCCGGGGTTTCGGTTTCGGCCGGACGGTTCCGTGACTCGACC
>JBILYA010000088.1:0-7528 GCA_044378065.1 Burkholderiales bacterium
CACATGTTCCGATGGGGTCCGCGTTGACAGGGTCAGCGCCATCCTTTCGGCCTTGGCGCTCAGTTCTTTCAGGCGACCGTCGAGATTACTGCGCCCGAGGTTGAGGCCGCTTTCCAGCGCGCTGTCGAGCCGCACTTCAAACCAGGATTCGATGCTCTGTGACACAAACTGCACCGACACGCCGTAAATCAGCGCACCCGGCAGTACCGCCATCAATCCGAACAGCATCACCAGACGCAGCGTCAGCTTGGCGCCGAACACGCCGGCTTTCAGTTTCTGGCGCAGGCTGACCAGCTGATAGGTCACCATCGCAGCCAGCAGTACGGCGATCACCAGATTGACGCCGAGCAGGACCGGGTAATACTCGGAAAACAGTGCGGTGTTGGTACTGACCGAGGCCAGCAGGAACACGGCGGCCACACCCAGGCCGACGCAGACCAGCAGCAGATAGCGCATCACGGCGCCGAGGCGGGGCAGTCGGGCGGCGGCGGTATTCATGGTGCGACCGTCCAGCGATACCAGTCGGAGCCCAGGCTCCATTCACGCGAGCCCAGCGCATTCAGATTGAAGGGACGCGGCAGCTGCGTGGTGTCGAGCCGCAGACGTAATGCGGCGGTGTAAACCGATCCCTTGCTCAGAGCGCCCGATTCCAGGTCTTCGCGCCGGCGTACGCGACTGAGAAACTGCAGCGCTTCGTTCAGCGTGACAAAGTTCTGATAGAAGGCGCCGACACCGATGCGGTACTGCCGGGTCAGTGCGTTATAGGACAAACGGTACTGCTGCTGAAGAGTGACGGACTTTTCGTTGAACCAGTACCAGCGGGACCGCACCATTTCAAATTCAAGCTGGAAGTACAGCGGGATACCCTTGCTCAACGCTTCTTCCAGCGGCGCCGACAGCACGATGTCGATATCGGCATCCAGCACATAGGCGTCCTCGACCGGTGAGACAGCAGCGCGGCGGACTTCGATGCCGTGCGGTTGGGCGGCCTGTGCGACCGGAGTGAAAAGTATCAGCGCCAGCAACAGCCCGGCCAGGCGCGGCAACAGCGCCGTCAGGCGCACGAAGCGCCGTCTTTGCGCTGTCGCGTCAAACCTTTTCCAGAAGGGCGTAGAAAAAGCCATCATGCGCGGCGTCAGGAAAAAGTTGACCGTGGCTATGTCTCAAGCCTTCGGCGGAAAGTGAGACGGCGATTTGCCGGGCATCGGCATGCCGGGCAATGAACTGTTCGACCTGCCGGCCATTCTCTTCACTGAAAACGGAGCACGTCGCATACAGCAATTTACCACCTCTGTTGAGCAACTGCCAAAGCGTGTCAAGAATGCGGGTTTGGCGCTGTCCCATAGCGGCAATGTCGGCGGGCTGGCGCAGCCATTTGATATCGGGATGACGGCGCACCACGCCGGAGGCCGTGCATGGTACATCGGCAAGGATGCGGTCAAACAATCCGGCGTTGCTCCAGGCCGCGGCATTGCCGGCGTCCGCCTGCAGCAGTTTTGCGTTCAGCGACAACCGGGTCAGGTTTTCAGTAACCCGCTGCAGCCGCTGCGCATCGATGTCAGCGGCAGTCAGGTCGATATCGGCCAATTCCAGCAGATGCGCCGCCTTGCCGCCCGGCGCCGCGCAGGCATCGAGAACGCGCATGCCGTCAGCCACGTCCAGCAGTTCGGCTGCCAGCTGGGCGCCGGCATCCTGCACCGAGACCTGGCCTTCGGCAAATCCCGGCAACATTGAAACCGGCCGCGGCTTTTCAATAACGATCCCCTGACGACCGACGGCATGGGCAGCAATGTCCTGCAGCCGCAGAATTTCAAGGTAATCGTCGCGGGCGATTTTCCTGCGGTTCACCCGCAGCGTCAGCGGAGGCCGGGCATTGCCTGCCTCGAGAATTTCTCGCCAGGTTTCAGGATACTCGGCGGCAACACGGTCGATCCACCATTGCGGGTACGAATATCTGCCAAGGTCGGTCGCATTGATTGCTGCATCAAGTTCATCGCGGCGGCGCAGGAAATTGCGCAACACGGCATTGACCAGCCCCTGCGCCTTGGGAAATCCGAGCCGGGCCGCAGCGGGAACGGCGTGATTCACGATCGCATACGAATGCGCCTTGGTATGCATCAGCTGGTACAGCGTGACCTGCAGCAGGTTGCGCACCGGCAGATCGGTCAATGGCCGCGACAGCAGACGATCGATTGCGGCATCAACATAACCGAGATGGCGCAGCGTGCCGTAGGCGACATCCTGCACCGCGCCGCGCTGCTGCGGGCTCAGCGCGGACTGTTGCCGCCACACGGCGGTGAGTTCGGAATCAAGGCTGCGGCCGTCGAGTACTCGGCCGACGACATGCGCAGCGAGGCACTGGGTGCGTTCCATGTTCAGGGCATCCTGTGCGGTTTAGACATCCAGGCGGTCGCCCGGATGGAGGGTGGCGCCGGCAAGAAATGCTTGCGCGGCGAGACGTTTGCTGCCGGCGCGTTGCAGTTCGTGCAGCCGCAGCGCGCCCTCTCCTGTGGCGACGACAATACCCTGCGCGTCCGCCTGCAATACGGTGCCGGGAACGGCAGGTGCCGCCGTAACCGCTTCGGCGCGCCACAGTTTCAGCGGCTGTCCCTGCCAGCCGGTATAGGCGCCGGGCATCGGGTTGTAGGCGCGGATGGCACGGGCCAATTCGGTAGCGGGCCGGGTCCAGTCGATGCGCGCTTCGGCCTTGGTGATTTTTGCGGCATAGCTGGCCTGTGCCGGATCCTGCGCCAGCGCTGCGTGTTGTTCATTCAGGGCGCTTACGATCAGTTGTGCGCCCAGTGTGGCCAGTTTGTCGTGCAGCGTCTGCGCGTTGTCGTCTCCGGCCATCGGTATCGCCTGCTTCAGCAGCATGCCACCGGTGTCGAGTCCGGCATCCATCTGCATGATGGTGACGCCGGTTTCACTGTCTCCGGCAAGTATGGCGCGCTGTATCGGCGCCGCACCGCGCCAGCGCGGCAGCAGTGAAGCATGGATATTCAGACAGCCCAGACGCGGCAGATCGAGAACTGGTTGCGGCAGGATCAGCCCGTAAGCTGCGACGACCATCACGTCGGCTTTCACAGCGGCAAGCTGCGCATACACCGCGTCATCCTTGAGCGTGACCGGTTGTGCCACCGCCAGTCCATTGGACAAGGCCAGCTGTTTCACCGCCGAGGCCTGTGGTTTGAGCCCGCGACCGGCAGGGCGATCCGGTTGGGTCAGCACCAGCGGGACCTGATGGCCGGCCTGCAACAGCGCGTCCAGGGCGGCGGCGGCGAAAGCCGGCGTTCCTGCAAATAGGATATTCACGTGGTTGGGGTCGCCGGGGTTGGGCCGGCGTTACAGGGCCTGACGCTGCTGCTTGGTCAGCTTGGTCAGTTTGGCGGTGATGCGTTGTTGTTTCAGGCGAGACAGCTTTTCGACGAATACGCGGCCGACCAGATGATCCATTTCGTGCTGGATACACACGGCCATCAGTCCGTCAGCTTCGAGTATGCGCTCGCGGCCCTGTTCATCCAGGGCTTTGACTGTGACTTTTGCCGCACGGGTGACTTTTTCGTAGATCCCGGGGACCGAAAGACAACCTTCTTCACATTCTTCTTCGCCTTCGGCGCGTATGATTTCCGGGTTGATGAAGACCTGCAACTGATCGTGGGTTTCCGAAATGTCGATCACCAGCACGCGCAGATGCACATCGACTTGTGTTGCGGCTAAACCAATACCCGGCGCCGCATACATGGTTTCAGCCATGTCTTTGATTAATTTGCGTATTTTGTCATCTACCCGGGTAACCGGCGCAGCAACCTTGTGCAAACGCGGATCTGGGTAGTGAAGGATCTGTAGCAAAGCCATGAAAAACTTGCCTATTTAATCAACTAGATGCAGAATTTAAACCAAACTCTCACGTCGGCAGGCGGCTTCTGCACCCTGCGTCAACGACGCGCACATAAGGTGGGGCTCCACATGCGAAAAGCAATTATATCCCTGATTTTGTTGATAACTCCCGCATGGACTGTGCTTGCCGCAGACGCCCCGGCCCTCAAGGACAACGCCCCTGAACGCTATGTGGTGCAAAAAGGTGACACCTTGTGGAACATTTCCGGCCGCTATTTGAAGGAGCCCTGGCGCTGGCCCGAGCTGTGGAAAATGAACCAGGAGCAGATGAAAAATCCGCACCTGATTTTCCCTGGCGACACCCTCGTTCTGGACCGCAGCAGCGGTGAAGCCAAGCTGCAGCTGGTCCAGCTTGAAACAACAAAGCTGGAACCGCGGATTCGCGAGGAACGTTCCTCGCGCAACGCCCTGCCGAGCATTCCACCTTCCGCCATTGAGCCCTTCCTGTCCAAACCGCTGGTGGTCAGTGCCAATGAACTCGACAGCGCGCCGCGCATCGTCGCCACCTCGGAAAGCCGTGTCACGCTGGGCGCCGGCGACCGCGCCTTCGCGCAGGGCATCACCAAGGACAAGGGCGACCAGTGGCAGATTTTCCGCCGCGGTAATGCGCTGATTGATCCGGATACCAATGAGGTCCTGGGCTACGAAGCGACTTATCTCGGGGAAGCGCGCGTCAGCAAACACGGCGAAGTGGCGACTATCGATATAGTCCGCTCGACACAGGAAATCTACCGCGATGACCGGCTGATTGCCTTGGGCAAACAGGCGCCGGTGTTCGCCTATGCGCCGCACTCGCCACTGGTGCCGGTCAAGGGCCGCATCATCTCGACTTACGGCAGCCTGCAGGAAACCGGTCCGTTGTCGATTGTCGCGCTGTCGAAAGGCAGCAAGGACGGTCTGCAAGTCGGCGCCGTGCTGGCCATTGAACGCAGCCAGACCACTGCGCGCTACAGCCAGCGTACCGAACCGCTGTTCGGACGCTCGGGCCCCAGCGGCAGCGACGCGCCGCGCGTCTATTACACCGAGCCGCTGCCGCCGCGCGATGTCCTCGTGGGCAAGGGCGACGCCGTGACCCGTAACGATATCGCCAAGCTGCCGGACGACCGTTACGGCCTGGTCATGGTGTTCCGCACCTTCGACCGCGCGTCGTTCGCGCTGGTGATGCAGGCCAGCCGTCCGGTCGCGATCAGCGACGTCGTCACCAATCCCTGATTGCACGGGGCCTTGAGTCCCGTGATTTAATTTACGCCCTGTCACCATGGTGCTGGACCCCGATCTCGAGGCCTGGCTTCGTCTGAGCCTGCTCGACGGCATCGGTCCGCAATCGCTGCGCAAATTGCTGATCGCCCACGGCTCGCCGCGGGACATCCTGTCGGCGAGCGTTCGTGATCTTTCACAGATCGTCTCCGCCAAACTGGCGTCTGCGATCCGGGATGGCGGCGCATCCAACAAACAGCTCGAGCCTGTGGTGCAATGGCTGGCTGATCCTGCCAATCACGTCATCACATTCGCCGATGCTGACTATCCGCGGGCGCTGCTCGAAATTGCCGATCCGCCACCGCTGCTTTACGCCAAAGGCCGGCTTGAACTGCTGAACCGTCGCGGCTTCGCCATCGTCGGCAGCCGCAATGCCACGGCGCAGGGCGTCAATAATGCCGAGGCCTTCGCTGAGACACTCAGCGACGCTGGGCTCACCATCATCAGCGGCCTGGCACTGGGTATTGATGCCGCTGCGCATCGCGGCGGTCTAACCGGGGCCGCATCGACCGTCGCCGTCGTCGGCACCGGACTGGATGTGGTTTATCCGGCACGCAACCGGGAACTGGCGTACCGGATCGCTGCAGAAGGCCTGATCATTTCGGAGTTTGCCTTGGGCACACCAGGCATCGCCGCCAATTTCCCGCGACGCAATCGCCTGATCTGCGGACTATCGCGCGGGGTGCTGGTTGTTGAAGCGGCGGTGTCCAGCGGTTCGCTGATCACGGCAAGACTTGCCGCCGAACAGGGTCGCGATGTCTTTGCAATCCCGGGTTCAATCCATTCTCCGCTGGCCAAAGGTTGTCATGCACTGATCAAGCAGGGCGCCAAACTGGTGGAGTCGGCGCAGGATGTGCTGGAAGAACTGGGAGAACTTTCGTCACGATTGCCGCAGGATTCGGCGGTTGATGATGCTGCAGAAGAACATCCGCTGTTGCAGCACCTGGGCTTTGATCCGGTCGACATAGACACCTTGCAGCAACGCAGTGGTCTTGATGCGGCGGCTATTAATAGTGGGCTCACGGACCTTGAATTAACAGGATTAATCGAGTCCCTGCCCGGGGGACGCTGGCAACGCATCCGCTGAACCCGGCTTGCGCTGGCCGGGGATTGTTCTTATCATCGGGCGCTCTTTTCCTCGGCGCAGCCGCATCGCGCTTCTGTATCGCGGCATTAACGTCCGCAAAATCAAAAGCTTAGAATGGCCAAAACGCTCATCATCGCGGAAAAACCTTCAGTTGCCGGCGACATCGCCAAGGCGCTTGGCGGCTTCACGCGACATGGCGAATACTTCGAAAGCGACGATTACGTACTGTCGTCCGCGGTCGGCCACCTGCTGGAAATCGCCGCACCGGAAGAGTTCGAAGTCAAACGCGGCAAGTGGTCCTTCGCCAATCTGCCGGTGATTCCGCCGCACTTTGATCTGAACCCGATCGCCAAAAGCGAACCGCGGCTGAAGGTGCTGGCCAAGCTGCTCAAGCGCAAAGACGTTACCGCGCTGATCAACGCCTGTGACGCGGGCCGCGAAGGCGAACTGATTTTCCGTTACATCGCGCAGGCAACAAAAACCAACAAACCGGTATCGCGGCTGTGGCTGCAGTCGATGACCCCGGCTGCGATCCGCGATGGCTTCGCGCATCTGCGTACCGATGATGACATGCAGCCGCTGGCCGACGCCGCGCGCAGCCGCAGCGAAGCCGACTGGCTGGTCGGCATCAACGGCACCCGCGCGATGACCGCGTTCAACAGCAAGGGTGGCGGTTTTTATCTGACCACCGTGGGCCGCGTTCAGACGCCGACGCTGATGATCGTGGTCGACCGCGAACAGAAGATCCGCAAATTCTTGCCGCGTGATTACTGGGAAATCCGTGCGACCTTCGGCGCCAAGGCCGGCGACTATGAGGGTCGCTGGTTTGATCCTGCGTTCAAGAAAGACGAGAACGACGCCGAGCGCCGCGAAAGCCGGCTGTGGGAACAGGCCAAGGCCGACAAAATCGCCGAAGCCTGCCGCGGCAAGGTTGGCACGGTCACCGAGGAATCCAAACCGTCCTCACAACTGGCGCCGGGGCTGTTCGACCTGACCTCGCTGCAGCGTGAAGCCAACGGCCGTTTCGGTTTTTCGGCAAAGACCACGCTGTCTATTGCGCAGGAACTCTACGAGCGGCACAAGGCGCTGACTTATCCGCGGACGGATTCACGCCACCTGCCCGAAGACTATATCGATACCGTCAAGGCGACGATCGATGCACTGGCCGAGGACACCGGACTGCGTCCGCACGCCAAGGAAATCATCAAGAACAAGTGGATCAAGCCGAACAAGCGGATTTTCGACAACACGAAAATCTCCGACCACTTTGCGATCATTCCGACTCCG
>JBILYA010000002.1:0-28345 GCA_044378065.1 Burkholderiales bacterium
GCCAGCTGGCGGCGCCGCTGAAGCTCGTCGATTTCAGGCTGCCAGCTCATGCCTATGGTTTAATATTTATTATTTAAATACAAATAGTTATTTGTAAGCGTGCACTTGCACTCAGTAACTGAGTGTTCGCTTACTTCAGGACTTACTCTTCAATGATCGCGACAACCTGGCCTTCGGAGACCGGGTCTTTTTCATTGACCAGGATTTCCTTTACCGTGCCGCCATCTTCGGTGATGACGGGGATTTCCATCTTCATGGATTCAATGACGATCAGCACATCGCCGCCTTCGACCTTGTCACCCGGCTTGGCTTTGAGCTGCCAGACGGTACCGGTGATTTCGGATTTGACTTCAATACGGGCCATGGTCGTGCTCCTCAGGTTCGGTCTGTTGAAGAGGCGATGCTAGTCGGTGCCCATTTTGTTGTCAACAAGATTGTTGACAATCTTACAAAGTGGCCGTATCTTGGAATTCATCATGACCACCATTGGCCATCCGGCATCCACCGACGTAATGACGCAGCTGCGTACGGACACCCCGCTGACGCAATCCCTGCCGGAGCAGATTGCCAACCAGCTGTCTGCACGCATCGTCTCCGGCGCCTACGCGCCGGGGCAACGCATCATGGAGCAGGCGGTGGCGGCGGAATTTGAAGTCAGCCGCGGCCCGGTACGGGAAGCACTGCGGTTGCTGGAAAAAGAAGGGCTGGTCATCATCCTCGCCCGGCGCGGCGCCCAGGTCACCAATCCGACCATTGAAGAGGTCAACGAAATCTTCGACATCCGCGCCATGCTCAACGGCCTGCGCGACCGGCTGATCGCCGAAAGCCCGCAACGTAACGCCTTGCTGCCACTGATCGAAGAAGACATCCAGTGGCTGGTCCATACCGCCGAGCTGCCCGGCAACGGCGATGAATACATCGAAACCGTCACCCGGCTGAACCGCCTGCTGACGCAAGCCGCCGGCAACCGGCGCCTGCAAACCATCCTCGGTTCACTCGCCGTGCAGACGGTGCGCTACACCCGCTTGGGGCTGTCATCGGCAGACCGCCGCAGGCAATCGGTCCGCCACTGGCAGGGATTGCTGCAGGCCATCCGCAACGGCGATGGTGATGCGGCGGAGCGCATTGCCCGCCAGCGCGTCATTGATTCACGCGACGCCGCCGTAGATCTGCTGCGCGCACAGGCCGCCGCAGCCCAATCCGCCGCCTGAGGTCTTGGTTGTGCGGCCCATGGCCGCCGCTTAAGATACGGCTCCATTCTTCCGGGGCCCGGAACACCGAAGCCCACACGATCCGATGCCTGTGTCGTTGATGAAAAACCTTTTGATCCTTGCCAGCTGCACTGTATTGCTTGCGCTAAGCCTGAAGGCCGGCGCAGCAACACCCGCAGCAGAACCCGTCTTCGTGCCTCGCGACGAAGCCGCAGGCGATGCGTCGTGGACTCGCTTCCGCGACCGCTTGCTGACAGCCATCCAGCAGCGCGATCGCAAGTTCGTGCTCGGCATTGTTGACCGCAATGTGCGCAACGGATTGGAACAGCCGCGCGGCCTCGAAGAATTCAACCGGCAGTGGGAACCCGACGCCGAAAACAGCCCCCTGTGGCGCGAGCTGCCGCGGGCACTGCAGCTCGCCGCCGCCTGGTACCGTCATGACCATATGCCGCGCAGCCTGTGTGCGCCTTATGTTTTGCCGCAATGGCCCAAGGATCTTGATCCTCATGGCTATGGGGCAATCACTGCAAAACAAACCGAGGTGCGCAGCGGGCCTTCAGGCAGTGCTGTGGTTCAGGGCACGCTGGGCCATGTCATCGTGCGGGTTGCGGATTGGGAAGTCGATGACAAGGACGCCGACAGCAAACAGAAATGGGTGCGGATCCGGGCGCAGGACCGTGATGGTTATATTCCTGAAGAACATATCCGCAGCCCCGTTGAACATCTGGCCTGTTTCCGCAAAAGCGAAAACGGCTGGCGCCTGACCTCCTTCCTCGCCGCCGGCGAGTAATATGCGCGCCACATGCACCGCCTTTTCATCGCAACTGCACTGCTGATGATCACCGCTGCGGCATCGGGCCTGGATCTGCAGGGCCATCGCGGCGCACGCGGACTGCTGCCGGAAAACACGCTGCCCGCATTCGCCCATGTACTCACGCTGGGCGTCACCACGCTGGAACTCGATGTCGCGGTGACGCGGGATGGCTTACTTGTGGTCAGCCACGACGCCACGCTGAATCCCGATATCACCCGCGGTCCGGACGGGCAATGGCTGGAACGCGACGACCTCGCGATTCATACTCTCAGCTTCGCGGAACTGCAGCACTACGACGTCGGCCGCATCCGCCCCGGCACAGACTATGCGCAGCGTTTTGCGCAACAACAGGCCGTCGACGGCACGCGCATGCCGCGCCTGACAGACGTGTTTGCGCTGGCCCGGCGGGCCGGCAATGACCGGATGCGGTTCAATATTGAAACCAAGCTTTCCCCGGATCATCCGCAACGCACGCTGCCTCCGGCGGAATTCGCGCGTGCACTGATCGCGCTGATACGGGCCGAAAAGCTTGAATCCCGGGTCACCATCCAGTCCTTCGACTGGCGCACGCTACAAGTGGTGCAACAGGAAGCGCCGCAGATCGCCACGGTCTGTCTTTCCGTGCAGCAATCCTGGCAGGACAACATTCGCGCGGGCGCTTCAACATCACCATGGACTGCGGATAAACATGTCAGCCGGTTCGGTGGCTCGCTGCCGAAGCTGGTACAGGCAGCCGGTGGCACGGTCTGGTCGCCCTATTTTGGTGATGTGTCTGCAGCTGCCGTGAGTGAAGCGCGGCAGCTCGGCCTGAAAGTGGTGGTATGGACCGTCAACGAAGAGCCGGACATGGTGCGGATGATTGAACTCGGCGTCGACGGCATCATTTCGGATTATCCCGACCGTTTGCGCCGTATCGCTGCGGCGCGGGGATTGCCACTGCCCGCTCCGACTCCAGTCAGTCCCTGAAAAATCCGGGGCCTACAAGGTTCCGTAGGAGTGCAGTCCGGACAGGAACATATTGACCCCAATGAAGGCAAAGGTCGTTACCAGAAGACCGATGATCGCCCACCAAGCCAGCACCGGGCCACGCAGGCCCTTGATCAAACGCATGTGCAACCATGCGGCGTAATTCAGCCAGACAATCAGCGCCCAGGTTTCCTTGGGATCCCAGGACCAGTAACCGCCCCAGGCTTCGGCCGCCCACATCGCGCCGAGGATGGTGGCGATCGTGAAAAACGCGAAACCGATGGCGATCGCCTTGTACATCACATCGTCCATCACTTCGGCCGGCGGCAGCAGACGGGTCAGTATGCCTTTGGACGCCAGCAGATAAGCCACGCCGATCATCGCGGCAATCGAAAATGCGCCATAGCCGACAAAGTTGGCGGGGACGTGAATTTTCATCCACCACGATTGCAACGCCGGCACCAGCGGCTGGATTTCATGGGCACCGCGGTCGAAGGTGTACCAGAGGATGAATGCCACTGCGGCAAGAATGATCATCAGCACGAAGGCGCCCAGCTTGCGCGTGGCATAACGGCCTTCGTAATACAAATAGAGCAGCGCGGTGATGATGCAGAACAGCACGAACACTTCGTAAAGATTGCTGATCGGGATATGGCCAACATCGGCACCGACGAGATAGGACTCGTACCATCGCACCAGCAGGCCGATCAGGCCCATCGCGGTGGCGCTCCAGGTCAAACCGGTGCCGGCCTGCGTCACGCCATCGGCGCGCGCCAGCAACCCGGCCCAGTAGGCAACGCCGGCCATCGCAAACAGAAAACACATCCACATGATCGCGGTCTGGCTGGATATCAGATACTTGAGCAGGAAGGCCTGATCGGCGCGGGCGAGATCTCCCTGATACAGCGAGATACTCCATAGACTGACGCCGATGATGACGGCCATCAGCACCCGCACGGCTTTCCAGTGCCAACCCAGTCCGGCCATCAACAATGCCGTTCCGGCGAGAATCGCTTTTTCGTAAACGTCCATGTAATCGCCATACAGCTTGAGCGCATAAACTGCGCCGGCGGCCAAGGCGACGGCATACAGCCAGTCCAGCGGAGAAAGCCGGCGCAGCCAGGATTGTGATTGCGGAAGATTCCGGGTCAGTTCCATGATCAGCCTTTCACGGCGTCCGCAAGGGCCGCCTGGTGACGTTCAAATTCGCGTTCGTTTTCCAGGGTCTGGCGGTTGGTGGCCATCGCCAGCAGTACGCGCCCCTGTACCGGTTTGACCAGCACCCACAGGCGACGTTCACGGATATAGAGCATCGCGAACACGCCCAGCACCAGCAGCAGTGAACCGCTGTAAACAATATTCTTGCCGGGCGAGCGGGTCAGTTGCAGTCCGGACGCCTTGACCTCTTCGTATTGGAGCAGCTGCAGATAAACCGGCGCACCGTAGAAATAACTGTCGCTGATCGAAATCAGGCTGTCGCGCACCAGCCGCAGGGTCTGCTCGTCAAACGGCGCCGGCGGTTGTTTTGCCCGTTCGCGTGACAGCTGCAACGCTTCCAGCGCGACGCCTTCCAGAACCTTGATATAGGCATCGGCCGCTTTTTCGCGATCCGCCGCAGGAATGCCTTTTTCCAGAAACTGCACCACTGAATCCAGACCGCGCACTGCAAACAGCTGCAGCACGCGTTCGGCGCTTTCGGTCAGCCGTCCGCGCATCTGCGCGGAGACCGCCGACCCGGCAACTGCGTTACGCGCGAAACGGCGGGCGATTTCAGGCCACACCCGCTCATCCAGCAAGATTGCACGCAAACGCATATGACTGTCGACGCTTCCCTCGGCATCCAACGGCAGTCGCATATAGCGAAAGCTCTCGTTGGGTGTGGCGCGCACGCCGGTCAGCAGATACCAGGCACCGTCGAGCTGCAGCGGCAGCATGTAGTTGCTGAATTCACGCGCCTGGCCCTGCGCGTCGCGCAACCGGTACTGGAAACTCGGCCCGACGTTGCGCAGATCTTTTCTCGACTGGTCAGCCGCAGCGGAGCCCAGCTGATCCATGACTTTTTTGGAAACGCTGGCAGTCTCCACTCTTGAACCGCCATCGTTAGCCGCCAGGTCTTCAATATTGAAGGGGCGGAAGTCGGACAGCTCTAGACGGATTTCGCTGTCGCCGCTTTTGATGCTGGTGGTTTTGTTGACCGCCCCGGCGACATCGAAAGGTTCAGCACGCGGCGACAGCAGCGGCCACCCCTTGAGCTGCATCCGCGTGCCGCCGTCGGCAAAACTGGCCTGGTAGATTGCAACGCCCTTGTGGATGAAGGGGTAGTTGACGCGCACCGTGCGTTCAAAGCGTTCTCCGGTTTCGCGGTCGATGACCACGATGTCGCTGGCGAAATCCTTGGGCTGTCCGGTCGAATAATGCTCGATATGGAACTTGTCCAGCGCAATCGTGAACGGCAGATCCTGCACGAAATAGCCGTCGGCCATATTCATGAAAATCACGCTGGCGCTGCTGCCTTCCGGAATATTGACGTTGCCGCGAAATGACAGGTTGGACGGCGACAACCGGCTTTCCGGCGGCACCTTGCTTTGCGGGATGTCGCGGGTCTCGACCACCTTCTGTCCGCTGAGCTGCAACAGTTTCAAGGGGATATTGCCGTCCAGCAGTCCGCCAACGCAGATCACCACAATGCCGCAGTGCGCGAGCAGATAACCCGCGCGGTGGTAACTGCCGGCTTTGGCAGCGATCAGCGTATCGGCGCCGGATTCACCGCGCGCGACCGTCCGGAAACGGAAACCCTGTGAATGCAGATATTGCGTTACGCGCTCGATGACGGTTGCGGGCGCCGCGGTGAAGTCATATTCCGCGCGATGATGGATGTGCTGCAGCGAACGTTCGGTCGCCTGCTCGCGGAAATTGCGCATCTCGCGCAGCATCGCCGGGCCGTTGCGGAAAATGCACAGACTGGTCGACAGCACCAGAAAGCCCAGAATCGCCAGAAACCAGGCAGCGTGATAGACGTCGTAAAGACCCAGTGCCTCGAATACCGGAAACCAGAACGGCCCGAACTGGGAAATGTAATTGGCATACGGTTCGGCCTGCTTGAGTACGGTGCCGACGACGGAAGCAATGGCCAGTATGGTCAGCAGGCTGACGGCAAAGCGCATTGACGACAGCAGGTCGTAAATGGCGCGGGCGGTGGAGTGCCGGGTCATGAATTACCGATAAAAAAGGGAGACTGAGTCAGTCTCCCTTGGTCAGCGCAAAGCAGGCTGAAGTTTCAGCGCAAGCCGGCGATATATTCGGAAACGGCCTTGATTTCCTGGTCGCTCATCTTGGCCGCGATCATGCGCATCATCTGCGCCGGGTCATTGGCGCGCTGGCCGGCACGGAATGCCGTCAGCTGGGCCGAGGTGTATTCCGCATGCTGTCCGGCAACGCGGGGAAACTGTGCCGGCATGCCGGCGCCGTTGGGCGCGTGGCAGGAGGCGCAGGCGGCGACGCCCTTGGCCTGGATGCCGCCGCGGTAGATGGCTTCACCCTGTTTGGCGAGGGCGGCATCACGCGCTGCGCGCGCTTTTGCTTTCTGCGACGCGAAGTAGGCGGCGAGATTTTTCATGTCGTCATCGGACAGGTTGGCCACCATGCCGGCCATGACGCCGTTGTTGCGCTCGGCGGGCTTGCCGTCCTGCGACTTGAAATTGCGCAGTTGCTTGTAGGTGTATTCGGGATGCTGGCCGGAAAGAACGGGATTGGCCGGGATCGCACTGTTGCCGTCCGCCGCATGACAGGCGGCGCAGACCTGGGTCACGATGGTCTGGGCTTTAGCCGGATCACCCTTGATGACGCCCTGTGCCAGGGCGGCCGGCGCGACGAGCGCCACTGCCACTGCGGTCCAAAACCGCAAGTTTTTCAGTTGGCGATTGATGCGGCGGTGATCCATTGCGTACTCCTTAATCCCACGGTCGGAAGAAAAGGCTTGTATTCTATAGCATTTTGCCCGGCCGACTCCCCAAGGCCATGAGGAAAACCGCTTGTCCCTGTTCTCACAACTCGAGTTTCGATACGCCGTCCACCAGATCGCCGACATGCCACCGGATGTGGGCGCGGAAGTCGCCTTTGCCGGTCGCTCCAACGCCGGCAAATCCACGGCCATCAACGCGCTGGCGAATCGCCGCAAACTGGCCTTTGTCAGTAAAACACCGGGCCGCACGCAGGCCATCAATTTTTTCGACATGGGCAATCATTGCTCACTGGTCGATCTGCCCGGCTATGGTTATGCCAAAGTGCCAAAGCCGGAGCAGGAGCGCTGGGATGCATTAATAAGCACTTACATTACAAATCGTAATGCATTGATTTTATTGGTCATTGTTGTTGATGCGCGGCATGGCCTGAAGCCACTGGACTGGCAGATGCTGGATTGGCTGGCGCCGACCGGCAAGGCCGTGCACATCCTGCTGACCAAGTCGGACAAGCTGACCCGCCAGGAATCCACGGTCGTGTTGCAACGGACCGAAGAGGAACTCAAACAGTATCCCGGCGAAGCCACCGCGCAGATTTTTTCCGGTGCCAACAAGACCGGCGTCAAGCAGGCCCAAGCCGTGGTTGCGCGTTGGCTGAAGAAATAAAAAGCCCCCGGTAAAGGGGAGTAAACCGGGGGCAAAGAGCCTTAACTAGAATTAAGGCGCCCGCTCAGGGAGGAGAAACGGGCGACAGCCGAAGCCATCTGAAGTATCAGACGACTATAATCACGAATAGTTCCCGCCTGCGGGACGCATCAAAATCCCCCGTATTACCAAGGTGTTAGCCCCATGTTGCCACTAGGCCGATTTCCCGCTGTTCGCATGCGCCGCATGCGCAAGGATGAGTTTTCCCGTCGCCTGATGCGTGAAAACCGCCTCACGACGGATGATCTGATCTATCCGGTGTTCATCATCGACGGGAAAAACCGCACTGTGCCCGTGGATTCCATGCCCGGGGTCAAACGCCATACCGTTGATCAACTGCTGCGCCACGCTGAAACCGCGTTGCGCGCCGGCATTCCGGCCATCGCATTGTTTCCTGCGATTGAACGATCGCTGAAAACCGCCGACGGCCGCGAAGCTGCAAACCCCAAAGGGCTGGTGCCACGTGCGGTGGCTGCATTGAAAAAGCGCCTGCCGGAACTGGGTGTGATCACCGACGTCGCGCTGGATCCCTATACCAAGCACGGCCAGGATGGCGTCATCAATGCCGCGGGTTATGTGCTCAACGACGAAACCATCACCGTGCTGCAGAAGCAATCACTGGTCTGCGCGGCAGCCGGCGTGGATATTGTTGCGCCTTCCGACATGATGGATGGTCGCATCGGCGCCATACGCACGGCGCTCGACGCGAAAAAATACATCCACACGAGAATCATGGCGTATTCCGCCAAATATGCTTCCGGCTTTTACGGGCCCTTCCGCGACGCTGTCGGCTCCGGAAAGCAGCTCGGCAAAAGCGACAAACGCAATTACCAGATGGATCCCGCGAACAGTGATGAAGCGCTGTGGGAAGTCGGCCTTGATCTGCAGGAGGGTGCCGACATGGTGATGGTCAAACCGGGCATGCCATACTTGGATATCGTTCGTCGCGTCAAAGACGAATACAAGGCGCCGACCTATGTGTATCAGGTCAGCGGCGAATACGCGATGCTCAAGGCCGCCGCAGGCAACGGCTGGCTGGATGAAAAAAAATGTGCGATGGAAGCACTGCTCGCCTTCAAGCGTGCCGGCGCCGACGGCATCCTCACTTATTACGCGCTGGATGCGGCGCGCTGGCTGGCTGAAGACCGCGGCTGAACGCCGCAGCTAGGTGCCAAGCAGGGCTTCGACTGCCGGCAACTTGGCACGCTCGATCACACGGCCTTCTGCCGTCGCACGCACCGGCGCCCGCAGATCGCGGGTTTCCAGCACGGTCATTTCGATTTCCGTGCCTTCGTCTTCAATGGTGAACACGGGCAACGTCCGCAGTTCTCCACCGGCATAAAGCCGGCTCTGGCCGGTGCGATAAATCTGCCCGCGGCCCAGCAGAAACAATTCGACGGCTTTGGCGCTGTCGGTATAAAGCTGCAGATGGATGGTGGCGTAAGGGCCGGCGATACCTGAGAGTACCGATCCGGTCAGGTGCGGATTGAACTCGACGAGTTCGCGCATGATGTCGGCCGCCTGCTCTCGCAACAATTGCGTGCGCTGGCGCTGGTCATCCGGCTGGTAAATGATCTGGTATTCACGCAGCGCGGTATCGATTTCGGCATTGTTGGGAAGGCTGCGCGTATCGTGCATGCCCAACTGCCGGGCGGCCTTGCGTTTGGCCACGGCGTAATCCTCGATGCCATCCTGGGCCATCAGGCGCGCCGCCTGTACCGCGATGGCGCTTCGCGCATCGTCGCGGCTCCGCTCTCTCGACATACCGTGCTCCTTGCCGCATCGCTCCGCGGCAGACAGGATCCGCCGCACACAAAGATAGATGATGGTGAGAGCTTCAGCAAATCCGTCGCGATCGTCAAGCCGCCTGATTAGGGCCTGCCGGGAACCGCCTAAAACAGCTGGTTTCTGGCGTCATCCGGCAGTTTTTCACCGCCGTGAGCACCATCCGTCGAAGGCGCCGCGAATTCCTGGTAGAAATATTCGCTGATGCCGGAGCTCTCCGGCGCACGCAGACCCGTTTCGGCATTGACCGACATGACGATGACACCCGGCGGCGGCGTGAAGGCCTCTTCCGGCACGTTTTTCAGCGCAACACTCATGTAATCGATCCAGATCGGCAGTGCGGCGCTGCCGCCGGTCTCATTGCGGCCGAGCGTTTTCGGCTGATCGAATCCCATCCACGCGATGGCGACCAGCGTCGGCTGAAAGCCGGCAAACCAGGCATCGACAAATTCGTTGGTAGTGCCGGTCTTGCCCGCCAGATCGTTGCGTTTCAGACGCATGGCCTTGGTCGCCGTGCCCATGCGGACTACATCGCGCATCAGGCTCGACATGATGAAGGCATTGCGCGCATCAATGACGCGTTCAGCGGATTCTCCGGCAACGGCAGACTGATTGGCCAGCAGCACCTTGCCCTTGTCATCTTCGACCCGGTCAATGAAGTACGGCGCAATTTTGTAGCCGCCATTGGCGAAGGACGAATAAGCACCCAGCATCTGCATCGGCGTCACGTTACCCGCACCCAGCGCCATGGTCAGATAGGGCGGGTGGAGCTTGGGATCAAAACCGAAACGCGAGATGTAGTCCTGCGCATATTGCGGTGTGATGGCCTGCAGGATGCGTACGGAAACCAGGTTCTTGGATTTGGCGAGCGCTGTACGCAGCCGCATCGGCCCTTCGAACTTGCCGTCGTAGTTCTTCGGCTCCCAAGGCTCCGAACCGGTCTGCGCCGCAGTAAAGGTCAGCGGCGCGTCGTTGATCACGGTCGCCGCGGTAAATCCTTTTTCCAGTGCTGCTGAATAAATGAACGGTTTGAAACTGGATCCGGGCTGGCGCAAGGCCTGGGTCACATGGTTGTACTGGTTGCGGTTGAAATCAAAGCCGCCGACCAGCGCGCGGATGGCGCCGGTACGCGGGTCCGCCGATACCAGCGCGGATTCAACCTGGGGTAGCTGCACAATCTGCCAGCGACCTTTTTCATCTTTGGCAATACGGATGACCGCGCCACGGCGGATGCGCTGGGTGGCCGGCACGTTGTCGCCGAGCAGTTTCGCGGCAAACTTCAGACCTTCTTCGGTGATGCCAATGCGCTCACCGCCGGAACGGTAAACCCGCACCAGCTTGGGCCCGGCTTCCAGCACCAGTGCCGCATACATGTCGTCGCTGTCAGGTGCATCCTGCAGCGCGTCTTCCAGTTTTTCGTTGGTCAGCTCGCCGGTGAGTTCGACATAGGCTTCGGGACCGCGATAGCCGTGACGGCGGTCGTAATCCAGCACACCCTTGCGCAAGGCGTCGTAAGCGGCACGCTGATGCTCGGACAACAGGGTTGTGTATACCTTGAGCCCATGGGTATAGGTATCCTCGCCGTAGCGCTCAAACATCTGCGCCCGCACCATTTCAGCGAAGTAATCGGCATGCACCTGGAATTCATTCGCCGGCTGCCGCGTCGTCAGCGGTTCCTTATCGGCATTGGCCAGCTGCTCGGGAGTGATCATTCCCAGCTCACGCATCCGGCGCAATACATACTGCTGACGCAATTTGGCGCGCGACGGATTCGCGATCGGATTAAACCGTGAAGGAGCCTTGGGCAGGCCGGCAAGCATGGCCTGCTGGGCAACTGACAGTTCGGCAAGCGGCCTGCCGTAATAAATCTGCGCGGCAGCCGCAAATCCGTAGGCACGCTGTCCGAGATAAATCTGGTTGATATAGAGCTCGATGATCTGCTGCTTGCTCAGATTGGATTCAATCTTGAAGGCCAGCAGCATTTCATTGAATTTGCGGGTCAGTGTTTTTTCCTTGGAAAGGAAAAAGTTGCGTGCGACCTGCATCGTGATCGTCGATGCACCCTGCTTGACGCCACCGGAAGTGAAATTGGACAGCGCGGCCCGCGCCACGCCCAGGTAATCCACGCCGCCGTGCTGATAAAAGCGTTCGTCTTCGGCTGCGACAATGGCGTTAATCAGTGTCTTCGGCACCTGTTCCAGCTTGACCACGGCACGGCGCTCTTCGCCGAACTCACCGATCAGTTTGCCGTCGGCACTGAAGACCCGGAGCGGGATTTTCGGCCGATAATCGGTCAAGACTTCGAGCGTCGGCAGCGTCGGATAGATCAGCGCGGCCGCGAATCCGACGACCAAAATGCCTGCCGCAGCAAGCAAAAACACCAGTAATAGTGGGAAAGCCCACCAACGGACTGACATCTAGTGGAAAATTAAAAATGTGAGAAAAGTCAAATTAATCTGTGGGTTACGCGCCACACCTAATGCAAAATCTTATTGCCTGTACTCCAAATTTGCTGCACAGTAACGGCAACGCGGCTGCATTATAGGCGGATCAAACCGCAAAAGAAATGCGACCAAAAAGCATTATTGAATAGACGCTTGCTGTTATTACTTAAAGTAAATTCTGGGGGGTTGGCCCTAATATCTTATGGCTAAAGGAAAATTCAGCCTTAACTTCGACGCCATTGAGGCTTTGTTCAAGCCCAAGATGCCGCCGTTGATTGGCGCAGATATCAGTTCCTCGGCCGTCAAGATGGTCGAGATCGTCGATGCCGGCAAAGGCGCCTACCGTCTCGAGCGGTATGCCATTGAGCCGCTGCCCACCGAATCCGTTGTCGAGGGCAACATCAACAATCTGGATGCCGTGATCGAAGCCGTCAAACGCTGTCACAAGCGCTTGGGCAGCAACTTCAAGAACCTCGCGCTGGCACTGCCCAATGCCGCGGTTATCAGCAAGAAAATTCTCGTTCCCGCCGGACAATCCGATGACGATCTCGGTATGCAGGTGGAAACTGAAGCCAATCAATACATCCCCTTTTCGCTGGATGAGGTCAACCTCGACTATCAGGTGGTCGGCCCCGCCCCGAACAGCCCGGAAGATGTGGAAGTGCTGATTGCCGCTTCCCGCAAAGACAAGATCGAAGACCGCATTGCCGTCGCCGAAGGCGCCGGGCTGAAAGCCATGGTCATGGATGTGGACCTGTTTGCGGCACAGTCGGCGTTTGAGCTGATTGAAGCGACGATGCCCGAACGCGGCCGCGATCTGAATATTGCTGTCGTCGACATCGGCGCATCAACGATGAACGTCAATGTGTTGCGCAATGACCAATCGGTCTACATGCGCGAGCAACCGTTCGGTGGCGGCCAGCTGACCCAGGAAATCCAGAACAAGTTCGGCCTTTCTTCCGAGGAAGCCGAAGCGGCGAAACGGGCCGGCGGATTACCTGAGAACTACGAATCCGAAGTGCTGCTGCCTTTCCTCGACACACTCGGCCTCGAAATTGCCCGCGGCATCCAGTTTTTCTTCTCTTCCACGCAATACAATAAGGTCGACCATATCGTCCTCTGCGGCGGCTGTGCGGCAATCCCCGGCATCGCAGAAGCCGTGGCAAAACGTGCGCAGGTGGAAACATCCGTTGCCAACCCGTTCGCGAACATGGGCATGTCTTCCCACATCCGCCGCAAGAGCCTTGAGCAGGATGCGCCTTCGCTGATGGTGGCCTGCGGCCTCGCGATGAGGAGATTCGACAAATGACCGCGCGCATCAATCTGCTGCCGCATCGCGAGATGCGGCGCAAGCAGCAGCAACAGCATTTCTTTGTCATGCTGGGTGTGGTCGTGGCCATCGGTGCCACGATCTGGTTCGGCGTTCATACGTATCTGGACAGCGCGCTGTCCAATCAGCAGGCCCGGAACAAATACCTTGAAGGCGAGATCGTCAAGATCGACAAGGAAATCGCCGAGATCAACAAGCTCAAGGAACAGATTGCCGCCCTGTTGAAACGCAAACAGGTGGTCGAAACGCTGCAGAGCAACCGGGCTGAAGTCGTGCACCTTCTGGATCAGCTGGTTCGTCAACTGCCGGATGGCATGTACCTGAAAACCATCAAGCAGCAAGGTGCCAAAGTTACGATTTCCGGCTACACCCAGTCTCAGGCCCGCGTATCCACGTTGATGCGAAACCTCGAAGGTTCCCAGTATCTGCAAAAAGCCAATCTGGTGGAAATCAAATCGGTTGCGGCCGGCGGCCAGCGTCTCAACGAGTTCACGATGAACATTGAGATTACCCGCGCTACCGAGCCCACCGACAAGAAAGCCGGGAAGAAGGGCTAAATCATGACTCTGGACGAACTGAAAAAACTAGACCCCAACAAGATCGGCAGCTGGCCGATTCTGCCCAAACTCGGTGTCCTGCTGCTGCTGCTGATCGCACTGGTCGGGGCCAGCTACTGGTTTGACTGGCAAGACCAACTGGCGCGGATTGACGGCGAAAAAGCCAAAGAAGAGCAGCTCCGCACCACGTTTCTCGATAAAAAGAAACAGGCCATTGACCTGCCGGCCTACCGCAAGCAACTGGTGGATATCGAGTCGCAGTTCGGTGCTTTGCTGAAACAATTGCCGGGCAAATCCGAAATGGATGCGCTGCTGACTGACATCAACCAGGCGGGCCTCGGCCGCGGGTTGCAGTTCGAACTGTTCCGGCCGGCCGCCAATGAAATCATGGGCGACTTTTATGCCGAACTGCCGATTACCGTACGGGTAAGCGGCAATTATCATGACCTGGGCGCCTTCGCCAGCGACATCGGCAGGCTCTCGCGCATCGTGACGCTGAACGATATCTCCCTGGCCGCCAGCAAAGACGGTCTGACGCTGGACGCGGTAGCAAAAACCTTCCGCTACCTGGATGACGGCGAACTGGCCGCGGCACGCAAAGCCGCGACCAAGCCGGCAGCGGGAGCGAAAAAATGAACCGTAAAGCTTTAATGGTTGTCGCTTTGACCTGCGCAGCGGCATTGACGGGCTGCAGCAGCGAGGAACATTCCGATCTGCGGCAATTCGTCAAGGAATCGGATAAATTGCCGGGCGGCCGGATTCAGCCCCTGCCCGAAGTCAAACCGTATGAGCCTTTTGCCTACAACGCCTACGATCTGACCGATCCATTCAAGCCGAGAAAAATCGAACCGCCGAAATCGACTGCCAAAGGCGGTCTGCAGCCGGATTTCAACCGTCCGCGCGAAGCGCTCGAAGCCTTCCCGCTGGAAAACCTGAAGATGGTCGGCACTCTGCAGCAGAAAGATCAGGTATTTGCGCTGGTCAAGGCACCGGACAGCGCGCTTTACCGTGTGCGCTCCGGCAATTACCTGGGCCAGAACTTTGGACGCATCGTCGGCATCTCGGAAACAGATATCAAACTGAAGGAAATTGTTCAGGACAGCGGCGGCAACTGGGAAGAGAAGGAACAGGCGCTGTTGTTGCAAGAACAGGGAGGCTCTAAATGACTCAGCTTTTCAAATTCATGATTCGTGTTTCGAAACTGGCGGTAGCGGCAGGGTTCACCATCGCCGCCGCCACGGCTTACGCCCAGAACAGCATCGAAGCCGTCAATGTTTCGGCGCAACAGGGCGGTTCGACGCTCGTGAAAATCACGCTGAAAGGCGCTCCCGCCAGCACACCTGCCAGCTTCGTGGTGAACAACCCGCCGCGAATCGCTTTCGATTTCCCCGCCACCACCAACGGTTCGGGTAAAACCACCCATGAAATCGGCGAAGGCGATGTCCGCCGGATCAATATTGTCCAGGCCGGTGATCGTTCACGCCTGGTTCTTGAAACGTCGAAACAGCTTGGATACGACGCCAAGATCGAAGGCAACACCATTCTGGTTACCCTGGGCGGCTCTTCGGCCACGGGCAGCACGCCGGCACCCGCCGCGCAGACATTCGCGCAGGTCAAACCGGGTGACGGCAAACACAGTCTTCGTGACGTTGACTTCCGTCGCGGCAGCACCGGCGAAGGTCGTGTCATGGTTGATTTGTCCGACAACCAGGTCGGCATCGACCTGCGTACGCAAGGCCGCTCGCTGATCATCGATTTCCTCAACACTGCCGTTCCGAAAAACCTTGCACGCCGTCTTGACGTCGTTGACTTCGGCACCCCGGTTGAAAGCATCGAAACCTATGCGCAGGGCAACGGTACGCGCATGGTGATCACGCCGCGCGGCGCCTGGGAACACTCGGCCTACCAGACAGATAACCGTTTCATCATCGAAGTCAAAAAAGTCGTGGATGACGGCACCCGGCTGGTCCAGCCCGGATTCACCGGCGAAAAACTGTCGCTCAATTTCCAGAACGTTGAAGTCCGCGCCGTACTGCAGGTCATCGCCGACTTTACCGGCCTCAATGTCATCACCAGCGACACCGTCGGCGGCAGCCTCACTCTGCGGCTCAAAGACGTACCCTGGGATCAGGCGCTGGACATCATTCTCCAGAGCAAAGGCCTCGACATGCGCAAGACCGGCAACGTGGTGTGGATCGCACCGCGCGACGAGCTGGCCACGCGTGAAAAATTAGCGCTGGAAGCACGCTCGCAGATCGCTGATCTGGAGCCGCTGCGCACCGAGAGCATCCAGGTCAACTATCAGAAGGCTGCTGAATTTCAGACACTGCTGTCGGATCCCAAGCAGCGGATCCTGTCGAAGCGCGGCAGCGCTGTGGTCGACGTACGCACCAATACGGTGTTTGTGCAGGACACGCCGTCTCGATTGGAGGAGGTGCGTAAGCTGCTGAAACAGATTGACGTCCCCGTCCGTCAGGTGATGATCGAATCGCGCATCGTTGAAGCCAACGATACTTTCAGCCGCAACATCGGCGCACGCCTGGGCTTCAATGACACCACCGGGCAGGGTTTCCGTCTGGGCAACGGTGGCGGCACCAATGCCTTGATTGGCGGCAGCACCAATGCCACCGCGTTTACATCAGGGCAGACTACAACCGCGGGCACGTTCAACGACGCGCTGTTTGTCAACCTGCCGGCGACCGGCCTGTCCGGCGCCAATCCCGGCGTGTTTTCATTCCTGCTCTTCAACGACAAGAGCACCAAGTTCCTGAATCTGGAGCTCTCGGCACTGCAGGCTGACGGCAAAGGCAAGATCATCTCGAGCCCGCGTGTCATCACCGCAGACAAGGTTGAAGCCACGATCGAACAGGGCACGGAGATTCCGTACCAGCAGGCTACGTCGAGCGGTGCAACCAGCGTTTCGTTCCGCAAAGCAACACTGTCGCTGAAAGTAAAACCGCAGATCACGCCGGATGACAACGTAATCATGAACCTGAAAGTAAACAAGGACAGTGTCGGCACCAACACGCTGTCGGGCCCGTCCATCGACACCAAACAGGTAGCGACGGAGGTTCTGGTCGAAAACGGCGGCACGGTGGTCATCGGCGGTATCTATACGCAGGACGAACGCTCGACGACCACCAAGGTACCGGTGCTCGGCGACCTGCCCTTTGTCGGCTTCCTGTTCAAAAACAACCAGCGTGTGGATGACCGGCGCGAATTGCTGATCTTCATCTCGCCGAAAGTCCTGAAAGACGCCGCAACGCTGCGTTAATCCGCTATCCGGATGATCCAAGGGGCGGCGCGTTGCGCCGCCCTTTTTTATTGGTATCTGCGATACGGGCATTACACGGCTTCAGCTAAAATCACCTCATGATGTCAAGCAACCCTAATCCCGGCGAAACCGCAGACGGACCCGGTAACATTTTTCTGGTCGGCCTGATGGGCGCGGGAAAAACATCGGTCGGCCGCATGCTTGCGCGCCGCCTGAACATGGAATTTTTTGATACCGATGCCGAGATCGAACGGATCACCGGCGTAAAAATCCCGTTGATTTTCGAGATCGAGGGCGAAACCGGATTCCGGGCGCGTGAAGAAAAAATGATCGAGCAACTGAGCGCTATGAACGGCATCGTGCTGGCAACCGGCGGCGGCGCCGTGATTGCGGAAACCAACCGCCGGTTTCTCAAAAGCCGCGGCCGGGTGATTTACCTGCGTGCGGCGCCCGAAGATTTGTGGCGTCGCACCCGCAGGGATCGCAACCGCCCGCTGCTGCAGACAGCAGATCCGCTCGGCAAGCTGCGGACGCTTCACGAGCAACGTGATCCGCTGTATCGGGAAGTAGCTGATCTGATTGTCGATACCGGATCACAAAGTGTGGCACACCTGACTTCGAAGATTCAGCAACTGTTGACAGATGGCAATACCAACACGCCACAGCAGCCGGCAGAGCAAACCCAGTCATGAAAAAACACAGCACACTGCACGTTGATCTTGCCGATCGCGGCTATCCGATACACATCGGACCCGGCCTTCTCAGTCATGCCGAACTGGTGGCCGCCCATTTGCCGCAACGCAAAGCCGTGATCATCACCAACACTGTGGTCGGCCCGCTGTATCTGGAAAAGCTCAAATCAGTTCTTGCCGCACAGCAGATTGACGTCGATACCATCGTGCTGCCGGACGGTGAGGAACACAAGAACTGGCAAACGCTTAATCTGGTGTTTGATGCGCTGCTGAAGCGGCACGCCGAGCGTAAGACAACATTGATTGCACTGGGTGGTGGCGTAATCGGCGATCTGGTCGGCTTCGCCGCGGCAACTTTCCAGCGCGGCGCCCCCTTCATCCAGATTCCGACAACGCTGCTGGCTCAGGTAGATTCTTCCGTCGGTGGTAAAACAGCGATCAATCATCCGCTGGGCAAAAACATGATCGGCGCTTTTTACCAGCCGCGGGTGGTGATTGCCGACACCGATACGCTCAAAACGCTGCCGCAACGGGAGTTCGCTGCAGGTCTGGCAGAAATCATCAAATACGGATTGATTGGGGATTCAGTGTTTTTCGAATGGCTGGAAACCAATATGGATCAGCTGCTGGCACGCGATGCTGCGGCACTTGCCCACGCCATCCATGTGTCCTGCCGCAACAAGGCTACCGTTGTCGCGGCAGATGAACGCGAAGAAGGTGTCAGGGCACTGCTTAACTTCGGACATACCTTCGGACACGCCATTGAATCCGGTCTGGGGTACGGCAAGTGGTTGCACGGTGAAGCCGTTGCCGCAGGCATGGCTATTGCCGCGCGGGTCTCGCAGCGGATGGGGCTGGTCGATGCAACTTGCATCTCGCGCACGGAAAAGCTGCTGCAGCGGGCCGGTTTGCCGGTTCGAGGGCCGCGTCTGGGTGTCGACCGTTACCTGGAACTGATGGGCCATGACAAAAAAGTTGAGGGCGGAAAAATCCGTTTCGTGCTGCTGAATAAAATCGGCGAAGCCTTTGTCAGCGCCGCCGTTCCTGGCGAAGCGCTGGCCATCGTTCTCGGCGGGGAGGGTGTTGATGACGCCTGAACTGGCTCCATACGCCGCCAATGCGGAATCTTCGCGCGGCCGCCGCTTCCGGGAAGCGCCGCCGCGTGGGCGCAGCGAATACCAGCGTGACCGCGACCGCATCATCCATTCCACCGGATTCCGCCGCCTCGAATACAAGACCCAGGTGTTCGTGAACCATGAAGGCGATCTGTTCCGCACCCGCCTCACGCACAGTCTGGAAGTCGCGCAGATCGGCCGCTCGGTAGCGCGCCATCTGTCGCTTAGCGAAGACCTGACCGAGGCGATCACGCTGGCTCATGACCTTGGCCACACCCCCTTCGGCCACAGCGGACAGGATGCGCTCAACGATTGCATGAAGCCTTACGGCGGATTCGAACACAACCTCCAGTCTCTGCGGGTCGTGGATGTGCTGGAGCAGCGTTACGGCGCCTTCGACGGACTGAATCTCACTTTCGAAACCCGCGAAGGTATCCTCAAGCACTGCTCGCTGAAAAATGCACGGCAACTGGGTGATGTTGGTGATCGCTTCATCCGCCGGCAACGGCCCGGCCTTGAAGCCCAGATCGCCAATCTCGCCGACGAAATCGCCTACAACAACCATGACGTCGACGATGGCCTGCGTTCAGGTTTGCTGGAAATGGATCAGCTGGCGACCGTCGGGATTTTCCGCCGGCATATGCGGGCGGCGCTGAAGGCCTATCCGAAAATCGAAGGCCGGCGGCTGGTCCACGAGACGGTGCGCCGGATGATCGACACGTTGGTAACTGACCTGATCCGCCAAAGCGCCGCGAGCATCCGCGAACATGACCCCGACTCCGTGGATGATGTCCGCAAAGCACCGGCGATGATTCGCTTTTCGCAGCGGATCCAGCAGGAACAGACTGAATTAAAACAGTTTTTGCGCACCAACCTGTACCGGCATTACCGGGTCTCCCGGATGAGCAGCAAGGCCCGCCGCATCATCACCGACCTGTTCCAGGCCTTTCTGGCCGAGCCCGGCCTGCTGCCGCCGGAATTCCAGGCCCGTGCGGAGGCCGACACTCCGCGTGCCATTGCCGACTACATCGCCGGCATGACCGACCGTTACGCCATCGTGGAACATCGACGTCTGTTTTCCATCGACGTCAGCTGAGATTTTCTCGCGGCCCCAAGGCCGCTACCCGTTGAGCTAACCCCTTGATAGCGGTAGACTTACCGGGTTTCACTCCGTTTTTCGCGTTTTGACAATCCCGGCTTGTGGCGACGCAACAAATGTCACTACAAGTTGTTGATTTTCAAGGTGTTTTCGACGAGGCTCATGATGTCACACCCGAATTTGCCGGAACCCCAAGGTCTTTACGATGGCGCGCACGAACACGATGCGTGCGGTGTCGGTTTTGTTGCCCATATCAAGGGCAAGAAAAGCCACGACATCATCGAACAGGGCCTGACCATTCTTTGCAATCTGACGCATCGCGGCGCAGTGGGCGCAGATCCCAAAGCCTCGGACGGCGCCGGCATTCTGATCCAGATTCCCGACGCGTTTTTCCGCGAGGAAATGGAAAAGCAGGGCGTCAAACTGCCGCCGGCCGGTGAATACGGCATCGGCATGGTCTTCCTGCCGCGCGAACCGGCATCACGCCTCGCCTGTGAATATGAAATCGAACGCGCCATCAAGGATGAAGGCCAGGTGCTGCTCGGCTGGCGCGATGTTCCTGTCGACAGCGAAGACCTCGGCGAGTCGGTCAAGAAAGTCGAGCCGGTCATCCGTCAGGTGTTCATCGGCCGCAGCTCCGCCATCCGTGTCACCGACGCGCTGGAGCGCAAGCTGTACGTCATCCGCAAAAGCGCCGGTCACGCGATCCGCTCGCTGCAACTCGCGCACAGCACCGAATTTTTCGTACCGTCGATGTCGGCACGCACCATCGTTTACAAGGGCATGCTGCTGCCTTCACAGGTCGGCACCTATTTCAAGGATCTGCAGGATCCGCGCGTGGTATCGGCGCTGGCGCTGGTGCACCAGCGTTTCTCGACCAACACCTTCCCGACCTGGGATCTCGCCCACCCCTTCCGCATGATCGCCCACAACGGCGAAATCAACACTGTGCGCGGCAACGTCAACTGGGTGCGTGCGCGCCAGGGTGCGATTTCCAGCCCGATTCTCGGCAAGGATCTCGACAAGCTGTGGCCGCTGATTTATCCGGGCCAGTCTGACTCAGCGTCTTTCGACAACTCGCTCGAACTGCTGGTAATGGGCGGCTATTCGATTGCGCACGCCGTGATGATGATGATCCCCGAAGCGTGGGAAGGTCACACGCTGATGGATGCCAGCCGCCGCGCTTTCTACGAATACCACGCCGCGATGATGGAACCGTGGGACGGTCCCGCCGCTATTGCATTCAGCGACGGTCGCCAGATTGGCGCCACGCTGGACCGCAACGGCCTGCGTCCGGCACGTTACATCGTCACCGATGATGATCTGGTCATCATGGGTTCGGAATCCGGCTGCCTGCCGATTCCCGAAGAAAAAATCGTCAAGAAATGGCGTCTGCAGCCCGGCAAGATGTTCCTCGTCGATCTGGAAAAAGGCCGCATCATCGACGACAAGGAACTGAAGGAATCACTCGCATCCGCCAAACCCTATGTGGAATGGATTGAACGCATCCGCGTCAAGCTCGACGACGTCGAAAGCCAGAAAGCACAGCCGGAACGCAGCGCCGTGCCGTTGCTGGACCGCCAGCAGGCCTTCGGCTACACCCAGGAAGACCTCAAGTTCATTCTGACGCCGATGGCGGGCAACGGCGAAGAGCCGATCGGCTCCATGGGCAACGATTCACCGCTGGCGGTGCTCTCGGCCAAGAACAAGAATCTGTACCAGTATTTCAAACAGCTGTTTGCGCAGGTCACCAATCCCCCGATCGATCCGATTCGCGAGGAGCTGGTCACTTCGCTGGTGTCGTTCATCGGTCCGAAACCCAACCTGCTCGGCATCGATGAAACCAATCCGCCGATCCGCCTCGAAGTCAGCCAGCCGGTACTGGATTTCTACGAGATGGAAAAAATCCGGAACATCGAGCGTTACACCGATGGCAAGTTCAAATCCTTTGAACTGAACATTACCTACCCCGCAGCCTGGGGCAAGGAAGCCATCGAAGCACGTCTTGCCAGCCTGGCCGCCCAGGCCGAAGACGCAGTGCGCTCCGGCTACTCGATCATCATCATTTCCGACCGCCACATCGATCGCGACCATGTCGCGATCCCGGCGCTGCTCGCGCTGTCCACCATCCATCATCACCTCGTCGACAAAGGCCTGCGCACCAGTGCCGGCCTCGTCGTCGAAACCGGTTCGGCGCGCGAAGTGCATCACTTTGCGCTGCTGGGTGGTTATGGCGCGGAAGCCGTGCATCCCTACCTGGCGCTGGAGACCATGCTGCAGATCGCAGACAGCGGCCAGATCAACGGTGTCGACGGCCACAAAGCCATCAAGAATTTCGTCAAAGCCGTGGGCAAGGGTCTGCGCAAGGTGATGTCGAAAATGGGCATCTCCACTTACATGTCCTACACCGGCGCACAGATTTTTGAAGCGATTGGCCTGTCAAAGCCGCTGATCGACAAATATTTCACCGGCACGCCGTCCAACGTCGGCGGCATCGGCTTGTTCGAAGTTGCCGAGGAGTCAATCCGCACCCATCGCGGCGCCTTCGGCAACGATCCGGTCCTGACCGGCTCTCTGGATACCGGCGGTGAATACGCATGGCGGGTACGCGGCGAAGAGCACATGTGGACGCCGGACGCGATCGCCAAGCTGCAGCATGCAACCCGCGCCAACAGCGCATCGACTTATCGCGAATACGCGGACATCATCAACGATCAATCGAAGCGTCACATGACCTTCCGGGGTCTGTTTGATTTCCGTTTCGACCAATGCAAACCGGTAGCCATCGAAGAAGTCGAGCCGGCGGCGGAAATCGTCAAACGCTTCTCTACCGGCGCCATGTCGCTGGGATCGATTTCCACCGAAGCCCATGCCACGCTGGCATTGGCGATGAACCGTATCGGCGGCAAGTCGAACACCGGCGAGGGCGGTGAAGACCGCCGGCGATTTGCCCCGATCAAGGCTGGCGAAACCATGGCGTCGCGTCTGGGCGCTGATCGCTTTATCAGTGACATCGAAATCAAAACCGGTGATTCGTTGAAGTCGAAGATCAAGCAGGTCGCTTCCGGCCGTTTCGGCGTCACCGCCGAATATTTGGCGAGCGCCGAGCAGATCCAGATCAAGATGGCGCAGGGCGCCAAGCCGGGTGAGGGTGGACAGCTGCCGGGTAAAAAGGTCTCCGAGTACATCGCCGAACTGCGCTACTCGACACCGGGCGTCGAACTGATTTCACCGCCACCGCACCACGACATCTATTCAATCGAGGATCTGGCACAACTGATCCACGACTTGAAGAACAGCAACACCGCCGCTTCGATCAGCGTCAAGCTGGTGTCAGAAGTGGGCGTCGGCACGGTTGCCGCCGGTGTGGCCAAGGCGAAAGCCGATCATGTGACGATTTCCGGCCATGACGGCGGCACCGGCGCGAGCCCGTGGTCATCGATCAAGCACGCCGGCACACCGTGGGAACTCGGTCTCGCCGAAACCCAGCAGACGCTGGTGCTGAACCGCCTGCGCAGCCGTATCGCGGTGCAGGTTGACGGCCAGTTGAAGACCGGGCGCGATGTCGTTGTCGGCGCGCTGCTCGGCGCCGACGAATTCGGCTTTGCCACGGCCCCGCTGGTCGTCCAGGGCTGCATCATGATGCGCAAATGCCATCTCAACACCTGTCCGGTCGGGGTTGCCACCCAGGATCCGGTGCTGCGCAAGAAATTCACCGGCAAGCCGGAACATGTCATCAACTACTTCTTCTTCGTTGCCGAGGAAATCCGCCAGTTGATGGCGCAGCTCGGCATCCGCAAGTTTGATGACCTGATCGGCCGCGCCGATCTGCTCGACACCCGCAAGGGCATTGAGCACTGGAAAGCCCGCGGACTCGATTTCAGCCGCATCTTCCACCAGCCGAAGATGGGCCCCGAAGTTTCGCGCTTCCACACCGAATCGCAGGATCACGGCCTCGACAAGGCGCTGGATCACCGCCTGATCGAGCTGGCGAAGCCGGCTCTGGAACGTGGCGAAAAAGTCAGCATCGACATGCCGATCCGCAACATCAATCGCACGGTCGGCACCATGCTCTCCGGTCAGGTAGCGAAACGTTACGGCCACGACGGTCTGCCGGACGACACCATCCGCGTGAAATTCGCCGGATCCGCCGGTCAGAGTCTGGGCGCCTTCCTGTCGCGCGGCATCACGCTGAATCTGATCGGCGACACCAACGACTACTGCGGCAAAGGCCTGTCGGGCGGACGCATCATCGTCCAGCCGTCGCCGAAGTTCCGCGGTGATGCCGGCGTCAACATCATTACCGGCAATGCCGTGCTCTACGGTGCGATCGCAGGTGAAGCCTACTTCCGCGGCGTCGCCGGCGAACGTTTTGCCGTACGCAACTCCGGCGCGCATACCGTTGTCGAGGGCACCGGTGACCATGGCTGCGAATACATGACCGGCGGCACCGTCGTCGTGCTCGGCCCCACGGGACGCAACTTCGCAGCGGGCATGTCGGGCGGCATCGCTTATGTTTACGACGAGGACGGCACCTTCGCTTCCTACTGCAACGCTTCGATGGTCAAACTTGAACCGTTGCTGACGGAAACCGAACAGGAGGCCAAAGTACCGCGTGACGTCTGGCATATGGGGCTGGCTGATGAAGTCATCGCCAAGCGCTACATCGAGAACCACGCCAAACTGACCGGCAGCAGCAGGGCGCAGGGCATCATTGCCGACTGGGCCACCGCACGCGGCAAATTCGTCAAGGTGTTCCCGAACGAATACCGTCGCGCGCTGGGCGAACTGGCGGCCAAGGGCAAAAAAATCGCCGCCTGAAGTACGGGCAATTTAACCGATGAACGTTGTTTGCCCGTCAAGGGCATGTTGATTCAGGGATAGACCGCAATGGGAAAAGTTACGGGGTTTATGGAATTCGAGCGGCTGCATGAGGCCGCGGAAAAACCGCAGGAGCGCCTGAAGCACTGGCGCGAGTTCGTCGGCCACCTGACCGACAAGGACGCGGCCACCCAGGGCGCCCGGTGCATGGACTGCGGCACGCCCTTTTGCATGAGCGGCTGTCCGATCAATAACATCATTCCTGACTGGAACGACCTCGTATTCAAGCAGAACTGGCAACAGGCGCTGGATACGCTGCACTCGACCAACAACTTCCCCGAGTTCACCGGCCGTGTCTGTCCGGCCCCCTGTGAAGCCGCCTGCACGCTGAACATCAACAACGATCCGGTCGGCATCAAGTCCATCGAACACGCGATCATCGACAAGGGCTGGGAATCGGGCTGGGTCAAACCGCTGCCGGCCGCAGCCAAGACCGGCAAACGTATTGCCGTCATCGGTTCGGGTCCCGCAGGGATGGCTTGTGCCCAGCAGCTGGGACGTGCCGGGCATGATGTGGTGGTCTTCGAAAAATCCGATCGCATCGGCGGCCTGCTGCGTTATGGCATCCCCGACTTCAAGATGGAAAAACACCTGATTGACCGCCGTGTCGAACAGATGCGTGCCGAAGGCGTCGAGTTCCGCGTCAGCCAGCATGTCGGCGACAACGTTCCGGCGCAGAAATTGCTCGCCGAGTTCGACGCCGTTGTCGTCGCCGGCGGTGCCGAACAGCCGCGTGATCTGCCGGTGCCGGGCCGCGAACTCGCCGGGGTGCAATTCGCGATGGATTTCCTGCCGCAGCAGAACAAGGTTGTGGCCGGTGACAAGCTGCCCGCACAACTGAAAGCGACGGGCAAACATGTCATCGTCATCGGCGGCGGTGATACCGGTTCCGACTGCGTCGGTACGTCTAACCGCCATGGCGCCGCGTCAATCACCCAGTTTGAGCTGCTTCCGCAGCCGCCGGAAAAAGAAAACAAGTCGATGATCTGGCCGTACTGGCCGGTCAAGCTGCGTACCTCCAGCTCGCACGAAGAAGGCTGCAGCCGCGACTGGTCGGTGGCAACCAAACGGTTTGAAGGCAAGGACGGCAAGGTCGAGAAACTGATCGCCGCCCGTGTCGAATGGAAAGACGGCAAGATGCAGGAAGTGCCGGGCTCCGAATTCACCTTGAAAGCTGACCTCGTGCTGCTGGCGATGGGTTTTGTCGGCCCGGTCGCCGGTGGCCTGCTCGAACAGCTGGGCGTCACCAAGGACAACCGCGGCAACGTCAAGGCCGACACCGACAGCTACAAGACCTCCGTCGGCAAGGTGTTTGCAGCGGGCGATATGCGCCGCGGTCAGTCGCTGGTGGTGTGGGCAATCCGCGAAGGTCGCCAGTGTGCGCGTGCCGTCGACGAATTCCTGATGGGAAGCAGCGAGCTGCCGCGCTGATGTCAGCGCTGAAGAACGACACCTTCATCCGCGCGCTGCTGCGGCAGCCGACGGACTACACCCCCGTCTGGATCATGCGCCAGGCGGGGCGTTACCTGCCGGAATACAACGCCACCCGCAAACGCGCCGGCAGCTTCCTCGGACTCGCCAAGAATCCGGATTTCGCCACCGAAGTCACGCTGCAGCCGCTGGAGCGGTTTCCGCTGGATGCCGCCATCCTGTTCTCCGACATCCTGACCGTGCCCGATGCCATGGGCCTTGGTCTTTATTTCGCCGAGGGCGAAGGCCCGAAATTCGAACGTACCGTGCGCGATGAGGCTGCCGTTAAAGCCTTGAAGGTCCCTGAACCTCGGGAAACGCTGGCTTATGTGCTCGACGCAGTGAAACAGATTCGCGGCGCCCTCGACGGCAAAGTGCCGTTGATCGGTTTCTCGGGCAGCCCTTACACGCTGGCCTGTTACATGGTCGAAGGGGGCGGCAGCGACGACTTCCGCACCATCAAAACCATGCTCTATGCGCGTCCGGACCTGTTGCACCACATCCTCGACATCAATGCCCGCGCAGTCATCGCCTATCTCAATGCGCAGATCGAAGCCGGTGCGCAGGCAGTAATGGTGTTCGACACCTGGGGCGGCGCGCTGTCCGACGCGGCCTACCACGAGTTCTCGCTGGAGTACCTGCGCCGGGTTATTGCCGGTTTGCATCGTACTTGGGAAGGCCAGACCATTCCCAGCATCGTTTTCACCAAGGGCGGTGGACTGTGGCTGGAAGACATCGCTGCCATCGGCAGCAACGCGGTGGGGCTCGACTGGACTATCGATATCGGCAAAGCGCGGCAACGGGTCGGTGACAAGGTCGCGTTGCAGGGCAATCTCGATCCGAACGTTCTGTTCAGCCCGCCGGCCACCATTGCGGCCCAAGTCGAACGCGTGTTGAGCCAGTTCGGTCATGGCTCGGGACATGTGTTCAACCTGGGTCACGGGATCTCCCAATTCACGCCGCCGGATCATGTCGGTGCACTGGTTGAAGCAGTGCATGCGGGTAGCCGCGCCTATCATCAGCCCCCGCGCGGCTGAAAAAGCTTATACACAGCAAGGGGTTACGGCATTACTGTCGTCACGGAGCTTACGAGCACCCGCTGTATTTTCATAAGTATTTGATTTTATTGTTATTTTTTAGGATTTCCTGAATCCGCTAAGGTATCGGGATTGCATTTCTTGCGGCTTGAATCACCAACCGTACAAATGATCAACAGTGTTATCCACAGGCCTGAAACTGCAAAAACCCTTGTGGGTAAACGATTTGCACTTCATTCCAAGAATTGCTGCGAACTTCGCACGCTAACTTTGCTGATCCCGTGAACCGCCTGATCCGTGTCGCACTCGATGTGCCGGTGCCCCGTCTGTTCGATTACCGCTGTGATGATGTGGCAGCGGTAATCGGCGCGCGGGTGCTGGTGCCATTCGGACGCCAGCGGCTGATCGGACTGATCGTCGCGCAGCCCGAAACCAGCGATGTGCCGGAAAACAAACTGCGCCACGCTCTGTCGGTACTCGACCGCGAAGCGTTGCTGCAGCAAGCCGATCTCAAACTGCTGGAATTCGCTGCGGATTACTACGTGCATCCGCTGGGTGCCGTGGTCATGGCAACACTGCCGGCCGCCTTGCGTCGCATCAGTACACGCAGCAAATCTCCCGGCGCGTGGACATTGACCGAAGAAGGCCGGGCACTCCATGAAGACGCACTGCCGCCACGTGCCCGGGCACAGCGGAGACTACTGGGCCTTTTGCGCGAACAAGCGGTGCTGCCGCACACGGCGATTACTGCTGCCGGCACTGCAACCGGCCAGGCGCTGAAAGTCTTCATCGCCGAGGGTTGGGTAACAGCCACTGACGCTCCTCCAGGCGAAGTAGCTGTCGCCCCGCCGCCCGGCATTGCACCGCAGCTGACGCCGGATCAGGCCAGCGCCGTCGAAGCGATTACAGCAGCGCTGGGTTGTTACCAGTCCCTGCTGCTGCTGGGCATCACCGGCAGCGGTAAAACCGAAGTCTATTTACACGCGATGGCCATCGCACTGTCACG
>JBILYA010000089.1:0-7481 GCA_044378065.1 Burkholderiales bacterium
TCCACCGGGCCGCCGGTCTCGATCCAGGCTTCAAGACCGCCTTCCAGCGGCCGCACGCGGGTAAAACCGCGGTTGATCAGGATGCGGGCGACACGCGCCGCACTGGCTTCATTGGGTCAACTGCAATACACCACCACGTCGCGGTCCGGCGGTATGCCGGGCAGCGCCGCGGCCGCGTCATCCAGATTGACCGGCACCGCTCCCGGAATATGCCGTGGATCCAGTTGACGTACAGTGGCCGAACGCACATCGACTATGACCGGCGGTACCGCTGCCAGCATCATCTCGCGCAATTCGTCGACGGTGATCCGCGCCGTTCGCAGCATGCGCAGAAACAGGTAACGTTCCACGGCCTTGATGCCGGCATACACCAGGATCACTCCGCCGATCAGCAGCAAGGCCCCGGAACCGAGATCAGCCAGACGCTCAAGCGCCCATTCAATCTCGGCATGAAATACGGCGCCGAGCGCTACCGGCAGCGCAATCCACAGCAATGCGCCGGCCGCACTGAACAGCAGAAAAGATAAAAAACTCAAGCCCATGGCGCCGGCCAGCGGCGGTGCCACGGTGGCAAAACCGGGAATGTATTTAGCCACCAGCAGCGCCGGGGCACCCCAACGTTCGAAAATGGTTTCAGTCTGCTTGACGCAGGAATCCGGCTCAATCGCAATACGGCACAAGGTGCGCAGCACACGATGGCCGTAACGCCTGCCGGCAAAAAACCATGGAATGTCGCCGAGCAGCGCAGCGGTGATCGCGGTCAGCACAAGGGCAACATAAGTGAATTCCCCCTGCGCGGCCAGCGCACCAGCAACGACCAGTATCGGCAGCGCCGGCAGCGGAATCCCCGCCTGTGTCAGCAGCACGTTGGCAAAAACCAGAATCAGGCCGTGCTGCGTCAGCAAATGATTCAGATCCTGCATTGGCACCTCCACGATCCCCTTCGCCGGGGATGTCAGTCAAAGCGATAGGCATCCATGCCTATCACGCCGTACGTGTAGGCGGCATGCAGACGCTGCGGGCGGTTTCCGAACGTCGCAGCCCCTGCTGCCGCAAATAAAGGCAGCAGGTGTTCTTCACTCGGATGATTGCGTACGGCATGCGGCGCCAGGGTTCTGTATTCGAGCAGCGCCGCCCGATCCATCGACAACACCCGTTCATGCAGCCAGTCGTTGAACTCGCTGACCCAGTGCGGCGGCGGCGAATCATAACGGTAACGGCCGAATTCGCGCAGGTTGTGGGTCACGCTGCCCGAAGCGATGATCAGCACGCCTTCGTCGCGCAGAGGCTTCAGTGCCTCACCCAGCCGCCAATGATGGTCCAGCCCGAGCCGGCTTTGCACCGAAATCTGGGTTACCGGTATATCCGCTTCGGGATACATCAGCATCAGCGGCACCCAGGCGCCGTGATCCAGACCGCGATCCTCGTTCGTTGAGGCGGTAAAACCGGATTCTGCAAGCAAGGCCGCGGCACGAACAGCCAGTTCCGGCGCGCCGGGCGCCGGATAGCGCATCGCATACAGCGCCTCCGGGAACCCGTAAAAATCATGGATCGTCTCGGGCTGCAATGCGCGGCTGATGGAAGGTGCCGTCGTTTCCCAATGCGCAGAAATCGACAAAATCGCTTTCGGTCGCTCAAATCCGGAACCGAGCTGCGCGAGGAATCCGCGCGTCGGTCCCTGCTCCAAGGGCAGGGTCGGTGCGCCATGCGAAACAAACAATGCGGGAAGACGATTCATGATGTCGGCTTTGAAGACTATACCAATCGCCGCGGATCAGGCCTTGTTCCGTTTCACCCAGGCCACGTAGCGATCCACCCAGCCTTGCAGGAAGGCGCGGCTGTCCGCTCCGATATTGCCGTCCGCGTCGAAGAGTCCGTCCTTCGCCTGCAGGAATACTTCGGGCTGGCCCAGCGTCGGCACATCGAGGTAGGCGAGGATGTTGCGCAGATGCTGCTGCGCCAGCGCAGTTCCGATGACGCCGACCGAGACGCCCAGCACGCCGGCGGGTTTGCCCGTCCAAACGCTCTGCCCCCAGGGCCGTGAGGCATGGTCGATCGCATTTTTCAGCACACCGGGAATCGAGCGATTGTATTCCGGCGTCAGGAACAGCAGTCCGTCCGCGGCGGCGACCTCCTTGCGCAGCCGCGTCACCGCAACAACCGGCTGGCCGTCGTCGTCCTGGTTATAAAGGGGCAAGTCATCGATGCGCACCTTGCTGAACGAAAACTCCGGTGGCGCGAGTTTCGCCAGCGCGTCGGCCAGCCTCTGGTTGAGGGAATCCATGCGGATGCTGCCGACGATAACGGCAATCTTGTATTGGCTCATGGCATTTCCTTTTTTCTAAAATTCAATGGATCAGTCTTCAAATTTCACGGCAGATCAAACACCAGCACTTCGGCAGCGCGGCCACCTTCGATGCGGATCGTGCCCGCTCCCGTCTTCAGGGCATCCCCGGCACGCAGGGACTGTCCGTTGACGGTGACGCTGCCGCGCGCGACATGGACATAAGCACGCCGGCTGGCCGCAATGACCTGTTCGGCTGTTTCCTCGCCGTCGAACAGTCCGGCGAAGAGCAATGCGTCCTGATTCATACTGACCGACCCGTCGCGTCCGTCGGGTGAGGCGATCAGACGCAGGCGCCCGCGCTTCTCTTCCGCAGAAAAATTCTTCTGCTCGTACGACGGCTTGATGCCGGTGAACTTCGGCTGGATCCAGATCTGCAGAAAATGGGTCACGCCGCTTTTGTTGTGATTGAACTCGGAGTGACGCACGCCGGTGCCCGCACTCATGCGCTGCACATCACCGGGAACAATGGTCGAGCCATTGCCCATCGAATCTTCGTGCGCCAGCGCACCATCCAGCACATAACTGATGATTTCCATGTCGCGGTGACCATGGGTACCGAAGCCGGCACCGGCCTGCACGCGATCCTCGTTGATTACGCGCAACGGGCCGTAGCTGACATGGTCCGGGTCGAAGTAATCGGCAAATGAAAAGCTGTGGTACGAGTCCAGCCAGCCATGATTGGCATGGCCACGGTCTTCGGCTTTACGCAGGGTTTGCATCGCAGCTCCTTTTCCGTATGTATTGATCGGGTATTGCAATGAGGCGCATCTTAGGCAGGCCTGGGGCAACAAGAAATCGGAAGATTTTGACTGAATCAATCAAATTTAATGAATATAAATAATGTTTAAAAACATTATGTTATATTGTTATTTATATTATTTAATTAAATTAGATCAATAAATTTACAACATGAGATTGTCCCTGGATGCCCTGCTGGTGATTGATGCTATCGACCGCAAAGGCAGCTTTGCCGCCGCAGCGCACGAGTTGCACCGCGTGCCTTCGGCGGTGACCTATACCGTGCAAAAGCTCGAAGAGGATCTGGATGTCCTGCTGTTCGACCGCCGCGGTCACCGTGCCAAACTCACAGTCGCCGGACGCGAACTGCTGACTGAGGGCCGCCACCTGTTACGCGCCGCCGGCGAACTTGAAGCCCGCATCAAACGCGTCGCTACCGGATGGGAAGCCGAACTGCGCATTGCCTACGACGGCATCCTGCCCGCCGCTGCAATGCTCCGGCTGGCACAGGATTTTTATACGCAGAACGCCGATACGCGGCTGCGCTTCAGCAACGAAGTATTGGGCGGCTGCTGGGATGCACTGATTTCAGGTCGCGCCGATCTCGCCATCGGCGCATCGGGCGATGGCCCCTCCGGCGGCGGATATCAGACACGGCCGTTGGGGGAGATTGATTGGGTATTCGCCGTGGCACCATCCCACCCGCTTGCCGGTGCCGCAGAACCGCTGCTGCGCACCGACATCGTCAATCACCGCGCCATCGCGGTGGCCGACAGCTCGCGCAACCTGCCGCCGCGCACCACCGGGCTCCTCTCAGGTCAGGACACGCTGACCATCGCCGATGCCGGCATCAAACTGCAGGCGCAAGCGATGGGGCTCGGCGTCGGCTACCTGCCGCAATGCCTCGCAGAAGCTGCTGTCGCCCGCGGGGAACTCATCATCAAGGAAACGGAAGAACCGAAAGTCAGCCAGATGCTGTTCCTCGCCTGGCGCACCGCGCATCGCGGCAAGGCGCTGAAGTGGTTCGTCGATCAAGTATTTGTGCCAGGCTGGCTGGATCGAACATTACGCGCGGGCAAAACCTGAGGGTCAGTGCGTTTCCGGGCTTGCCTCAACCGCATGCCGTTCGCCGGCAATATAGGTATAGGCGACGGGAATCACAAACAGCGTAAACAGCGTGCCGATGGTCATGCCGCCGACCACCACCCAACCGATAGCCGAACGTGATTCGGCACCGGCGCCCGTGGCCATCGCCAGCGGCACCGCACCCAGAACCGTCGCCGCCGTGGTCATCAGAATCGGTCGCAAACGCAAGGCACAGGCCTCGACCAGCGCCTCGACTTTTTCATGCCCCTTGTCGCGCAGCTGATTGGCGAACTCGACAATCAGAATACCGTTCTTGGTGATCAGTCCGATCAGCATCACCAGACCGATCTGGCTGTAAACATTGAGTGTGCCGCCGGTGAGCTTGATCGCCAGCAGCGCACCGGTCATCGCCAGCGGCACCGTCAGCATGATCACCAGCGGGCCGCGGAAGCTCTCAAATTGCGCCGCCAGAACGAGATAGATGAATGCCAACGCAAGGATGAAGATCAGATAAAGCTGCTTGCCTGATTCACGGAATTCGCGCGACTGTCCGTCCAGCGCCGTCTGATAGTCCGGCGTCAATACCTCGTTCGCCGCCTGATCCAGCGTGCCCAATGCCTCCGAGAGTGTATAGCCCGGGGCCACGTTCGCTGAAATGATTGCCGCGCGCAAACGGTTGAAGTGGTTGAGCTCCTTGGGCGCGACCGTTTCGGTCAGTGACACCAGATTCGACAGTTGCGTAATGTCACCGCGCGAACCGCGCACATAGATCGAGGTCAGGTCGTTCGGCTGCCGGCGGTCCTTGTCTTCGAGCTTCACGATGACGTCGTATTGCTTGCCCTCGCGCTTGAAGCGCGTCACCTGACGGCCGCCGAGCAGGGTTTCCAGCGCGCGACCGATAGCCTCGACCTGAATGCCCAGAGCCGCCGCCTTTTCGCGATCAATGACGACGGAGAGCTGCGGCTTGTTCAGCTTCAGATCACTGTCAACGTTGGTCAGAGCCGGAGAGCGGCGCGCCTTGGCCATCAGCGCAGTCACTGAACGGTCGAGCTCTTCGTAGGAATTGCCCTGCACCACGAACTGCACCGGGGGGTTACGGAAATTCTGCCCCAGGGACGGCGGATTAATCGGAAAGGCCAGCACGCCCGGCATGGTCGCAAACATCTTCGGCGCAATCGACGCGGTGACTTCCTGCGTTTTCCGGCTTCGCTCCGACCAGTCCGTCAGACGCACGAAAGACAAGGCAAAGTTCACCGGATTGGGGCGATCCAGCCCCGGCGCCACCACGACAAAGTAGGAACTGATTTCCGGCACCGCGGCATAAATGCGCTCCCAGGCCCGCGCATAGTCGTCGGTATATTCCTTGGTGGCGCCTTCGGGTGCGACCATCACACCGAGGAAGAAACCGCGATCTTCCAGCGGCGACAGTTCGGACTTGATGGTCAAGAACAATGCGCCGCCGCCGGCTGCGAGCAGCACAAACAGTGCGACAACCACACCGCGGCGCGCCAGGCTGCGTCGCAGCAGGCGTTCATACCCTGAAGACATGCCCACAAAAAAACGTTCCAGCGCGTTGTAGACGGGGCCATGCGAGGCTTCATGATGCAGCAGTTTCGAGCACATCATCGGTGTCAGTGTCAGCGCCAAAAAGCCCGACACCACCACCGCCGCCGCCACCGTCAGCGCGAACTCCAGGAACAGTCGTCCCGTGTTGCCGGTGGCAAACGCCAGCGGTGCAAACACCGCAGCCAGCGTCACCGTCATTGCCACCACGGCAAAAGCGATTTCACGGCCGCCGGTCAGCGATGCCTCGACGGGGGTCATACCATCCTCGATGTGGCGGTGAATATTCTCCAGCACCACGATCGCATCATCCACCACCAGGCCGACCGCGAGAACGATGCCCAGCAGCGTCAGCACGTTGATGGAGAAACCCATCAGCCAGATCAGAAAAAACGCGCCGATCAGCGATACCGGGATGGTCACGAACGGAATCAGCGTCGCTCGCATCGAGCGCAGGAACAGGAAAATCACCAGCACCACCAGCACCAGCGCCTCACCCATCACGCTGTAAACCGAGGTAATCGATTTTTCGATGAACACCGAGGTATCAAAGGCCACCGCGATCTGCATGCCCGGCGGCAGCGCAGCAGCGATTTTCGGCACCTCGGCTTTTACCGCCTGCGCCACGCCCAGCGTGTTCGCCGTTGACTGTTTGACGATTCCCAGTCCCACTGCCGGCTTGCCGTTGACGCGCAGGATATTGCGTTCATCAGCAGCACCAAGTTCGGCCCGGCCGACGTCGCGCAGCCGTACCGGATAACCCTTCACTTCGCGGATGATCAGTTGATTGAACTGCTCGGGCGAGCGCAGATCGGATTCCGACAGCACGGTAAATTCGCGCTGCGTACTTTCGATGCGCCCGGAAGGCACTTCAACATTCTGGCGGCGCAGGGCATCTTCGACATCCGGCGGCGTCAGTGCATAAGCCGCGAGGCGCTCGCGGTCCAGCCAGATACGCATCGCGTAGCGCCGCTCGCCGCCGATGATCACCGATGCCACACCCGGCAGTGTCTTCAGCCGGTCAGCGACATAACGGTCGGCATAATCGGAAATCTCCAGCGCGGCATGCTGCTCGGAATACAGCCGCAACCAGATAATGGCCTGCGCATCAGCCTCGACCTTGGCGATGATCGGCTCCTTGACCTCCAGCGGCAGCCGGTCGCGTGCCCGCGATACGCGGTCGCGCACGTCACTCGCCGCCTGGTCGGGATCCCGGTCATTGGTGAACTCGACGGTAATCTGGCTGACTTCCTCGCGGCTGACCGATTTCAGCGTCTTCACACCTTCGATACCGGAGATGCTGTCTTCCAGCGGCTGAGTCACCTGCGATTCAATGACCTGCGGACTGGCACCGGTGTACACCGTACGCACCGACACCACCGGCGTATCGATCTTGGGATATTCGCGAACGGTCAGACGGTCAAACGCGATGATGCCGATCAGCACGATCAGCAGGCTCATCACCGTGGCCAGCACGGGACGCTTGACGGAGATTTCCGGCAGGAACATCGCGCTGTGCTTTCCTACTTCTTCGCAGCCGGTTTATCGTTCGCCGCCGGCTTGTCGCCGAGCACGCTGACGGCAGCGCCGTCCTGCAATTTCAGCTGTCCGTCGACGACAATGGTGTCGCCCGCTTCCAGGCCCTTGAGGATTTCAACTTCACCCGGACGCCGCGCGCCCATCTCGACTTTCACCAATTGCGCCTTTCCTTCGGCAATACGGAACACAAAACGTCCGTCGCCACGCG
>JBILYA010000428.1:0-7450 GCA_044378065.1 Burkholderiales bacterium
CCCCCGCCCGCACCGACGAAGACGAACTTCGCATGCTGCTGGCGCTCTTCACCGGAAGCCATGCAGCGCAACGCGACATGCCATTCGCCGATGCCGCGCCGAAGTTTGGTCACCTTCCATCCGGCGGCCACGCCGCAGTGCTCCTGCTGCGCCAGCCAGCCGCACAGACGTCGGGCTACCAGACCGAAGTTAACCTCAGTGCCCTCGCCGGTCGTCGCTGCGACCGAACAAGCATCGCGCCCTTCCATCACCAGCGGAGCCCATTGGCGAATGACCGCGGGGTCCGTGGTGTGCGTCATGCCGCGGAAGAAATGATGCTCCACCATCGCCGCGTGCCGGGCATGAAGGAAGTCCACATCGTCCGTTCCCTTCACAAAGCAGACGTGCGGCACCGCATGAATGAAGTCGGCAGGCTCTCCCATCATTCCTTCGGCGGTCATGGAACCCCAGAACTGCTTCGAGTGCTCGAACTGCTCAAAAATGTGCAGCGCCCGGTCAATCGACACGCGACCACTCTTATCGAGTGCCGGGGTGTAGCTGAGTTCGCAAATACCGGCGTGTCCCGTGCCCGCGTTGTTCCAGCCGTCCGAAGCTTCACGCGCCAGTTCGGGCGAGATTTCGAACATCTGGATGCGCAGGCGCGGATCGAGCCGCTTGAGCATCACGGCCAACGTCGCGGACATGATGCCGCTCCCGATGAGAATGACATCGGGATCGTCAACGAATGACTGGGAGGCGGACATGGTGGGAGCAGAATCGATGCAGGTCCCTACCGGGTGGAACTCACTCCATTGACGACATTCGGCAGCGTCTCACCGCGAACCGCCTGAAGAGCAATTCGTGCTGCCGTCTCACGCAGTGTCTTCACCGCTGGCGGGCTCGCGGAGGCAATGTGCGCGGCGAGAATGACATTCGGCATCGTGCGTATCGGATGGTCGGCGGGGATCGGCTCGGGATCGAAGACATCGAGGGCAGCACCGGCGATATGACCGGATTGCAGTGCTTCCGTGACGGCGGCGCTGTCGGCGAGATCACCACGGCCCACATTGATGAAGATGGAGCCCGCTTTCATCTTCGCGAAGGCAGCGGCGTTGAAGAGTTGCTTCGTCTTCGGGGTGGATGGGCAATGCGGCGAGACGATGTCGCTCTGCGCGAGCAACTCATCGAACGATGCAACCGCCACGGCACCTGCTTTGGCGATCTCATCCTCTGCCACGACGGGATCAAACACCAACACACGAGCCTTGAATGCGAGCAGCCGCTTCACGACCTCACGACCAATGCGTCCAAAACCGACGATGCCAATCGTGAGGTGCTTCAGCGAGGACATCGCGGTCAACGGTGTGGCGAGGCCCCACTTGCCCGCGCGAATGTCGAGCGCGTTGGGAACCACCTGCCGCGTGATGGCGAGGATGAAGGCCAGCGTGTGATCCGCGACTTCATCAACGCAGTAGTCCGGGATGTTGCAGACCGGGATGCCACGCTCGCGTGCAGCAGCGCAGTCCACATTGTCGTAGCCGATGCCGTAGCGCACGATGGCTTTTGCTTTGGTCATCGCTGCGACGACTTCGGCGTTCACGGGAGCAAACTGGGCGATCACGGCATCGGCGTCTCGCACGAGTTCGGCGAGTTCCGCGGGTGAACGCTTTTCTTTGAAGGAAACGATCTCGATCCCTGCGGGACGAAGCACAGCTTCCTCCAGGCTGAGGTCAGGAAAGGTGTAGTCGGTGATGGCGATGGTGAGCATGGGGACGGGATGGAATAGTGGAGTATCGGATTGTTGGAGTCATGGAGTCATGGAGTTTTGGGAACCTGGGGTGCTGAATCGGCCCCATCATCACTCCACTGCTCCAAGATTCCTCTTCTCCGCCTGCTGACGCGGACGGTGGTGAGTGAATTGATGAGTCTGTGGTCATCCGGGCGCTGCTCGGTCCGCAGGGACAGCCGTCTTTCCTCTTCGACTTGAGTGGCAGCAAAGTGCGCCTGGACGAGCCTCGGCATGATTACACTTCCTCCAGCATGAGTTTCGCATCGCCGAAGGTCTTCGGACGCACATCCATCTTGTCCATCATCGACATGAAGAGGCGGCAGAGCTGGCGCTCGGGCTTGTCCTTGTAGTCGAGCGCGCGGCCGGTTTTCAGTCGGCCACCGGCACCGCCGAGCACGATCACGGGGAGTTGGTCGTTGTCGTGTTTGGCACCAGCCATCATGCTGGAGCAGTGCATGAGCATGGTGTTATCCAGCAGCGTGCGCTCGCCTTCCTGGATGCTATCGAGCTTGCGAGCGAGGTAGGCGAGCTGCTCCATGAAGAGTTGGTTCACCTTCAGGTAGTCCTCGCCGTCGCTGTGGCTGAGGAGGTGGTGGATCATGTAATCGATGCCGTGGCCTGGCTGCTGGATGCTGGGCAAATTCGGGAAACGCAGGGCGCTGTGGTCATTGTTGAGCTTCAGCGTGGTGATGCGCGTGGTGTCGGTCTGAAAGCCGAGCACGAGCAGGTCGCACATGATGCGCATGTGCTCCGCGATGTCCTGCGGGATGCCGTCCGCGGGGCGCGCGATGTTCGGCTTGTCGAGCGTGGGCCGCCAGCCTTGCAGTTCGCCGCGTTTGCCCGCGTTTTCGATGCGCTTCTCCACCTCGCGCACGCTGTCGAGATACTCGTCGAGCTTGCGTTGATCGTTGCTACTGATGCCTCGACGCAAATCTTGCGCATCCGCGAGCACGGCATCCAGCACGCTCTTGTCCGCCGGTGATGCTTCGTCTTTGAAGAGACGGTCAAAGGCCAGCGCGGGGTAAAGCTCCAGCGGCGTCGGTGTCGTCGGTGAAGACCACGAGATGTGCGAGCTGTAGAGCATCGAGTAGTTCTTGTGCACCGACGGATTCGACTTCTCGCAGGCCAGCACGAGGCTGGGCACCTTGGTGGAGCGTCCGTAAGTCTGCGCAAGCATTTGATCGAAGCTCGTACCGCTGCGAATCTCGCCGCCGCTCGCGATGGGCGCTCCGGAAAGCATATTGCCGGTCTGCGAGGAGTGGATGTTTCCTTTGCGAGCCTCCTCATGATAGAGCCCGCGAACAAAGAGCAGCTTCTCTTTGAACTCACTCAACGGCTCGAGCACTCGCCCCAGCTCCATCGCCTTACCCTCCCCTTTCGCCCACCATTCCTTCGATTGGAAGCCGTTGCCGGAGAAGGTCACGCAAAGACGCACCGGAGCCTCGCTGGCAGGATTGTTCTTCTTCGGCTCATCGCCCCAGACATTGAGGGACTCCATCCACGGCAGCGCCATGGTGACACCTGTCCCGCGAAGGAAGGCACGACGGTTGAAACGATGGGTGTTCATAACGAGTAGGGTTGTTTGTGTTTGAATGACATTAGGCGAGCACTTCCTTCACCACATGACTCTCCTCCACGCCCGTGAGGCGGAAGTCGAGGCCGGCGTGGCGGTAGGTGAGTTGGTGGTGATCGAAGCCCATCAAGTGCAGGATGGTGGCGTGGAAATCGCGGACGTGGACGGGCTTTTCGACGGCGCGCAGGCCGATCTCATCGGTGGCGCCGTGGACGATGCCGGGCTTCACTCCGGCACCGGCGAGCCATGAGCTGAAGGCCCATGGATGATGCTCGCGCCCTTTGGCATCGGCGGTGTTGTTGAAGGGCGTGCGGCCGAATTCCGTGGTCCACACGACGAGCGTGTCTTCCATCATACCGCGTTGTTTGAGATCACGCAGCAGCGCGGCGATGGGTTGATCGACGTTCTTCGCCAGTGGCGCGTGGGTCATCATGTCGCCGTGCGCGTCCCAGTTGCCGGAGGAGCCGGTGTCGATGAGTTCGACGAAACGCACGCCGCGCTCGACGAGACGTCGCGCGGCGAGGCATTGCCAGCCGAAGCCGGTGTTCTGCCCCCGCTGGAGACCGTAGCTGGTGAGAGTGGCATCGGACTCTTGTTTGAAATCGAACGCGGCCGGCACGGCCATCTGCATGCCGAAGGCGGTTTCGAAGGTCTGCATTCGCGCGGTGAGCAGCGGATCGCCGGCACGCGAGGCGAGGTGCTCCTCGTTCACCTGGCGCAACGCGGCGAGTTCGAGCTGCTGGCGGTTTGCCGGCAAACGCGGTGCAACATTCGCGATGGGCTCCGCCCCGGGCACGACGAGCGTGCCTTGATACGCTCCCGGCAGGAAGTCGCTCGCAAAGACCTGAGTGCCCGCGTAGGTCTGCTTCGGCGCGATGACGACGAAGCCGGGCAGATTGCGGTTCAGCGTACCGAGGCCATAAGTCACCCACGAGCCCATGCTGGGCCGCGACTGCGCGAACGAGCCCGTGTGCATACCAAGCGTGGCGTTGTAGTGGTTCGAGTGCGAGGTGTGCATCGAGCGAATCAGCGCGATGTCGTCCACGCAGCCAGCGATGTGAGGAAACAGCGTGCTCACCTCCGTGCCGCATTGCCCGTGCTTCGCAAACTCCCACTGCGGTCGCTTCAAATAAATGCGCTCGTAACCAGGCCGGCCTTTGATCTCGGGATGGTCGGCCTTGATCTCCTTGCCGTGGCCCTTCACCAGCTCCGGCTTCGGATCAAAGCTGTCCACGTGCGAGACACCGCCGGTCATGAAGAGGAAGATGACGTTCTTCGCCTTCGCCGGGAAATGCGGTTCCTTGGGTGCGAGCGGGTCGGCGCTGTCCGCGAGCAATCGCTGCACGATGCCCGGGAAAACGAGCGATCCGGCGGCGGCGGAGCGGAGGAATTGGCGGCGAGGGATGGCTGGGGCGTTCATGGCTTGCTTCACTTGATCGCTTTCAAAATCAACACGGCGGCAGCGGGTTTCTCGCGGAGCGTGATGTCGTAACCCCGCATGAGTTCCTCGCCGGTGCGGATTTCTTTGCCGTCGTCGAGATTCTCGATCTCATAACGTTGCTGCGGAACGAGGCCGTGAAGTTTGAGGGTGAGCCTGTCGCTCATGGCATCGGGACGGCGGAAGGCTTGCACGATGCCTTCCCCTAGGTCGGCGCGGTAAAACTGCCACGCGATCCACGAAGTCGTGTCGAGGCTGTGAGGGGTGAGCGGGTAGAAATCGCCGGTGAAAATCGGGCGAACTTTGAGATAGCGGTCGAGATGCTCCCGCAAAGCGGCGACGGCTTTCGGATTGCGGTAATTGATGGAGAAACCGCCGCACGCGCCCATGCCGCTGCGCAGGGCCAGATCGTCGGTGGCAGCGGCACCGAGTCCGTGGAGCGGCAACCAGTGCGAGAGGCCGTGGGTCATGGCCTGGACATTCTGGGGGAAGCTCTTGTCCCCCCACGTGCTGTCGCTACGCCAGAGCACGATGCAGCGGCGCATCATCTCGAAGTCGAGACGCCGGCCTCCTGCGGCGCAGTTGTCGAGAATCAGTTTGGGATGCCGACGGGCCAGTTCGTCGAGAAAAGCGTAGAGGCCGTTGATGTGGCGGATCTCGCGCAGACCGATCTCATCCGGTTTCTCGTCGGTGTGCCAGAAATACGCGGGATAGAGATTGAAGTCCTGGCGGTAGTAATCCAGGCCGGAGCGGGTGATCTCTTCAGAGACGGATTCGACGGCCCACTGCCGCGCTGCGGGATTGCCGAGATCGAGGAGAAGAAATCCGTCCCGCTCCTGATATCTCAGCCCCTCCGGTGTGCCCGTCGGTTTCAGCAACCAGTCGGGATGTTCGCGCTCCATCCAGGTGCCGCGCATGGCACGCTCCGGCTCGAACCAGGCGAGGAAACGCATCCCTGTCTTGCGCACCGCCGCGCCCACCGGAGCGAGCCCGTTCGGGAAACGGACCGGGTCAGCCTGAGGATTGCCCTGCCCTAGGGGAAAGCTTCCTTCGTTCCAGCCAGCATCGAGGTGATAGCAGTCGAGCGGCAGCTTGAGCGCGGCGACGTCGGCGGCGAGTTTGACGAGCTTTTCTTCGGAGGTCTCGTTGAAAGGAAAGATCCCATGCACTCCGGCCTGCACCGGCATCAGAGTCATCGGCGGATGATTCTTCGGTGTGCCATGCGCCAGCATGAGACGGCGGAACTGGTTCTGTCCGTCGATCCAGTCGCCGCCATAGTTCATGACGAGGGTGGAAGGCAGGCGCACTTGCTCGCCCGGCGCGAGACGGAAACGTGTGCGTTTCAGCCCGGCGGTGACACGCACGCTGCCGCTTTCCTGAAGTTCGAACGACGCCTTCCAATCACCGGTCCAGCCGATCGCCACGATGAGTCCGCCACTTTCGCTCGCGACATTGAAGTAAGGCATCACGCCATCCGAGGACCGTCCGCCAAAGGACTCGAGCGTGAAGGGCTTGCCCGCCACCAGCGGGTTTGTCTTTGGTTCGAAATCACCCGGCTCGGAGTGGCTGCCTTTGCTCCAGTGCAGCATCACGGCGGCATGGGCCGGGAAGGCGACCTCGAAATCGGCAGACTTCAGGTTTTCGTAAAGCGGAGACTCCCCTGCCCCCGGAGCTTGGAGGCGGAGTTGCCATTCCGTGGCACCGTGGTCCGGGTAGACGAGCGACTCAATGCGCAGGCCGGGAACCGTTTCGCGCAAGGGCGACGCGGGGCGCTCGATGGCATCGGCAGAGACCGCAAGGGACAGCGCCAGAGCGCTGATGAGTAGGGAAAAGGTCTTCATTCGCTATTCACGGGTCGGAACGTGCGGCAACAGTTGGTCGAAGAGGGCTTGATGCTGTTTCACCACGGCGGCGTGATCAGCTTTTTCAGCAAGGTTTTCGCGTTCGAGTGAATCGGACTCGTAGTCGTAGAGTTCAGTGGCCTGCACACGGTTGCCAAAGACGGGATTGTCCGCGCTGAAGTCGGCCCGCCGCCATTCGATGTAGCGATAGCGTGGCGTGCGGATCGACCATCCCATCGTCGCGTTTTTCCCTCTCCCCTGGCTCATCTGGGTGAGAGCGGCCTCGTGGAGAGTAACGCTATCACCACGCATCAGTGGAACCAGACTCTTGCCTTCGACGTGCGCCGGAATCGGCAGGCCGGCCAGTTCGCAGAGGGTCGGATACACATCGAGAAACTCGGTCAGGGAAGTGACCCGTTTGCCACCGGCGACACCGGGAGCGGAAATGATGAGCGGCGCGCGGGCGGCGTCTTCGTAGTTGGTCAGCTTGCCCCAATGCCCGTGCTCACCGAGATGCCATCCGTGGTCGCCCCAGAAGCAGATGATGGTGTCATCCGCCACGCCGCATTCCGCCAGCGTTTGCATGAGCAGGCCGACCTGCGCATCAATGAAAGAGACGCAGGCGGCATAGCCGTGGATCAGTTCACGCTGTTGCGCTTCGGGGATTGGCCCCGTCTTGGGCACATCCGAGTAATCGCGCAGCTCGCCCGAGTTGCTGTAAAACGCGAGGTCGTGCGGGCTGCCCTGTGGGATTTGCTGGAACGGCGCGAGCGGAAGAGCGTCGCGGTCGTAGAGATCCCAGTATTTCTTCGGCGCGATGAAGGGCAGGT
>JBILYA010000091.1:0-7408 GCA_044378065.1 Burkholderiales bacterium
CGTGTATCGACTGCCGGCCTGCGCACCATCGATCGCAAGGGCATTGATGTTGTCCTCGCCGACCTGCGTGAGCAGGGCGTGCGCGTCTAAACAAGGAAACGATCATGCGTGAAAAAATCAAACTCGAATCGACCGCCGGCACGGGTCACTTCTACACCACCACCAAAAACAAGCGCACGATGACTGAAAAGATGGAGATCAAGAAGTTTGATCCCGTCGCGCGCAAACACGTGGCGTATAAAGAAGCGAAGATCAAGTAATCGCCGCGTCAGCGGCAATGAAGAACCCGCCGATAGGCGGGTTTTTTATTGCCGCAAAATTCACCCATCAAGAAGTTGCCGGGGTGTGGTTTAAGAAGGAAGCGAAGATCAAGTAATCGCCGCGTCAGCGGCAATGAAGAACCCGCCGACAGGCGGGTTTTTTATTGCCGCAAAATTTCCCAATCAAGAAGTTCGCGGGAAGTGGCCTGCAAAGAAGCGAAGATCAAGTAATCACCGCGCAAGCGGCAATGAAGAACCCGCCGACAGGCGGGTTTTTATTGCCAGGGAATTTCCGACTACCAATAAAAAAGCCCGTCATCAGACGGGCTTTTTTGTTTTATGGCTTGAGTATCAGGCAGCGTAGCAGCGCAACTGCCGTGAGAACTTCTGCAGGGCATCGATGCCGCTGGCTTCAGCACGGTGGCACCAGTCTTCCAGTTGTTTGACCAGCTGTTCTTTGGATGCAGTGGAGCGCTGCCAGACCTGCGCCAGTTCATCACGCATGTTGAGCACGGTTGCGAGCTTCTGGCTTTGGCGGATTGCGGCTTCACGCTGCTCCAGTTCGGCGGCAGGCAGTGCGGCCTTGTCGATACGCAGCCAGCGCTTGAGCTTGCCCATGTCGACACCGGCGCCTTTGAGTGCCTGCAGTTCACCGGCGCAGGTTTGGCGCAGTGACGTGGCGTATTTGGCGATTACCTCGTAGCGGTGGGTCAGAACGGCCTGCAGCGTTGCCAGATCGCAACTGGTCTTCGAGTTGTCGAGCACCAGCTTGGGCGCGATTTTCTTGACGTGAGCCAGACCCAGCGTCTCGAGGATGCGGATATACAGCCAGCCGATATCGAATTCATACCAGCGGTTCGACAGCTTGGCCGAGGTCGCGTAGGCATGGTGGTTGTTATGCAGTTCCTCACCGCCGACCAGAATGCCCCAGGGAATGATATTGGTACTCGCGTCGGCGGGCTGGAAGTTGCGGTAGCCCCAGTAGTGACCGATGCCGTTGATGACGCCGGCAGCCAAGAAAGGGATCCACAGCATCTGCACGGCAAACACGGTGATACCGATCGGGCCGAGCAGGATCACGTTGGTGACCAGCATGACGGAAATGCCCCAGCGGTCATGGCAGTAAATATTGCGCTCGAGCCAGTCATCGGGCGTACCGTAACCGTAGCGATCCAGTGTTTCCTGGTTGCGGCCTTCCTTGCGATACAGTTCGGCGCCTTCCAGCAGAACCTTGCGGATGCCGTAAATCTGCGGGCTGTGCGGATCATCAACCGTTTCGCATTTGGCGTGATGTTTGCGGTGGATGGCTGTCCAGTGTTTGGTCAGCATGCCGGTGGTCAGCCAAAGCCAGAAACGGAAGAAATGCGCCGGGATCGGATGCAGATCCAGCGCACGGTGTGCAGAGTGACGATGCAGGTAAATCGTAACGCCTGCAATCGTGATGTGGGTAAGGATGAGGGTATAAGCGATATAGCCCCACCACGGTAAATCCAGGACCCCTGTGTACATTCAATACCTCGTTAAATATGGGTGCTTTTACTCGTTCGGGGCGAGTGTACTGAAGATCAACTGCGGGGGATAGCCCGGTTGTCAAAATACAGCGGGAACCAATTTGTAACTATCTGTTTATATTGCAAATTATGGCTGGTCCGGGCTGGTTTTGACAGTGCCCAGAACCCGAATTTCCCTCTGAGGAAAGGGGATTTCGATGCCGTCGCGGCGGAAGGCCTGCCAGATGCCGGCATAAAGGTCGGAACGCAGAGCCGCCTGGCCCTGGTCCGGATCGATGATCCAGACGCGCAGTTCGAGGTTGATGCCGCTGTCGGCAAAGCCGGTAATCAGCGCGCCGGGCGCCGGATCGGCGATGACCCGCGGATGTGCTGAGGCGACTTCGACCAAAAGCTTTCGTGCGACATCCAGATCCGTGGCGTAGGAGACCTGTATCGGCAGATCGACGCGGACCTTGCGGTCGGTCAAGGAATGATTAACCACCGTCGAAGTGATGATGGTTTCGTTCGGGATGATCGCTTCGAGTCCGCCCATACCGCGCACCACGACATAACGTGCGGTCATTCGTGTCAGCGTGCCCGAACGTTCACCGATGGTGACGACGTCGCCGATGCTGACCGAGCGGTCGAGCAGGATGATGAAGCCACTGATGTAATTGGCGGCGATTTTCTGCAAGCCGAAACCGATGCCGACGCCGAGCATACCGCCGAACACCGACAGTACCGTGAGGTCGATGCCGACCGCGGGCAGCGCGATCAGGAAGGCGGCCAGCAGCAGGATGACCTGTGAGAGCTTGGCGAACATCACCCGCAGGTTGATCTGCAGTGTGGTTGCTTTCATCAGGCGCGTTTCGATCAGGCGGCCCAGCCACAGTGCGACGAGCAGGGTGACAACCACCGACAGCGATGCCTGAAGCACCAGCAGCAGCGAAATCTGATGTTTGCCCGTTGTAAAGCCGACTTCCTCTAGGATTTCGCGCAGCGCCGGCCACAGTCCGGTGAGGTGGATGGCAACCCCGATCCACGCCAGCCAGCTGATCCAGCGTTCCGATACGCGCAGCCAGTCGCTGGGGGCGAAAGTATGGCGCATCGCATAGATGGACATGCGGATCAGCGCCATTGCCAGCAGCAGTGTCGCTGCAACATCCAGCAGCGGCGTTTTCTGCCAGTAATGCAGGATTGCGCGACCGACGGTGACCAGCACCAGCGTCGACAGCGGGAACATCAGCCGTTGCAGGCTGCCGACGCCCAGCGCCTGGGTGATGTCCATCGGTGCATGGCCGTGCACGCGCCGGTTGTAGCGGCGTGCGAGGAACCAGCCGATGCCGATGCACAGCAGCAGCACGCCGACCTGCCACAGGATCTTGATGCTGTGCAGGTCTTCCCAGAGGTCGAGCAGCAGACCGTGGATTTCAGCGGATGCGGTCATGGGCGATGGCAGGCATTGCGGAGCATTTCGGAAAAATCATGTTAGCACGCAGGAACCGCACGTTCAGCTTGCGGCGCGCTCCAGCGCCACGGCAAAAAAACCGTCGGTGCGGTGAATGTGCGGCCACAGCTGCATGTGGTCGCCGCATTCGAGAGTGATGCCCTGTTTCTGCAGCAGCTCACCGCAGTTCAGCGCGGTGAATTGCGGATGCGCAGCGAGAAAAGCGTCGACGATCTGCTGGTTTTCCGTGGTCAGCAGGCTGCAGGTCGCGTAGACCAGCCGGCCGCCGGGTTTGACCAGTCTTGCTGCGGCATTGAGGATCGAGGTTTGTTTCACCACCAGCTCCGCCACACCTTCCGGTGACTGACGGAATTTCAGGTCGGGATTGCGGCGCAGTGTGCCCAGGCCGCTGCACGGCGCATCGACCAGCACACGGTCGATTTTGCCGGCAAGGCGTTTGACCTTGGTGTCGTTTTCATGTGCGATCACCAGCGGGTGCAGATTGGATAGACCGGAGCGCTTCAGCCGCGGTTTGAGTTTTGACAAACGCTTTTCCGAGACGTCGAAGGCGTAGATGCGGCCCTGCGAATTCATCAGCGCGCCGAGCATCAGCGTTTTGCCGCCGGCGCCGGCGCAGAAATCGACCACGAGATCGGTACGGCGCGGCGCCAGCAGATAACCCAGCAACTGGCTGCCTTCGTCCTGCACCTCCACCGTGCCGCTGGTGAACAGCGGATGGCGGCTCAGCGCCGGTTTGCCCTGCAGCCGGATGCCGATCGGCGACAGCGGCGTCGGCGCAGCGGCGATGCCTTCGGCTTCCAGTCGCGCCAGCACTTCGTCGCGGGTGGCGCGCAGGGTGTTCACGCGCAGATCGAGCGGCGCGGATTCCTGCAGCGCGCGTCCGAGCCCGCGGATGAAATCCTCATCATGTTCCGGCAGGCGTTCAATGACCCACTGCGGCAGGTCGGCTTCAACCGACAGCGGCAGCGTGCCCTGGGCGCGCGTGCTGTTGAGCCATTGCGTTTCTTCACTGGAGCACAGCGCGCCGAGTTCGCGCCCGCTGTATCCGCCAATCCGCGCCAGCCATAACAGCAGCAGCTGGCGGGGCGTTGCTTCCGGCGCGATGTAATCGAGCAGCAGCTTGCGGCGCAATACGCCGAACACCGACTCTGCGATAAAGGCGCGGTCCTGCTGTCCCAGCGCCAGACGGTCGCGGAAATAACGGCTGAGCACGGCATCCGCCGGATATTCAAAAGTCAGTACGCGGCTCAGCGCGCTGGCGGCTTCGTCGAGGCGGCTGTGCGAAGGCCCTGAGCGTGTGTTGACCAACGGTTCTTCAGTTTTCTGGCGGGATTTTTTGAATGGAGGTTTCATCGGTCGCTGACCCTGATTTCGCCGACGAGTTGCTCACCCGAGACCTCGCCATTGCGGTTATAAAAACGGATACGTACCGGCAAATTGCGGTAGTCCGTGGCGAGCCATACGGCGAGACTTTCATTGTCACGCTCGCGCACCTGTATCACGGGAATGGTGCGCAGGCGGCCCAGCGGTGTGTCGATGCTTTCCGGCGGCAGCACATCAAAGCTCACCATGTCGAGGCGCGCGCCACGCGTGAAGGGGAAACGGATGCGCCCCGGCGCCGGCGGCGCCAGTGCGAGCTGATACATGAAGCTGACCACGTCCTGGCTGTCGGCCGGCAGTTCAACCGTGGTCTGCTGCGGCATCCGGCCCAGGCGCACCTTGTGCTCATTCCAGTCGAATACTGCGATCGATTCTTCGGTGCGGCTGCCGCGTTTGATGCTGGCGAGAAAACGTTCGGGGCGCAGCCCCTGTTCCGACAACGTTCCCTGGCTCAGATAGTTGTAGCGGTGCGGCCGGAACATCTCGATCAGGCCGGTGCTTTCCGACTGGCTGCCCAGCCGGTACTGCGTGCCGTCGAATTCCCAGGTCTGCACCGTGCGACCGACAGGTGTCTGGTCGGGTCCCATCGTCAGCTGGTAAGTGATCTGACCCTTGCGCGGAAAGCTGGGCATCGGTGGTGCTTCGGGCAGGCGGAATGCGGCGGGTGCCGCGCTTGCGGTGACCACCGGTTCTGCGGATACCGGCGGCGCGGCGGGTTCTGCGGCGGGGTTGGGATGGCTGTCGTTGAGCACCGGCGCGACATTCGGCGGTGTCATGGTTGAGGGAGTGGCGGAAGCCACGCGCTGGCGTTGCGTTGTGACGGGTTGGGCGGGCGGCTGCGCCGGCAGCGGTTGCAGGCGCGCGGTCAGCGTCGGCAGTTCGGGTGGCGCTTCCGGCGGCATCAGCCATGAGCCGGCAAGCAGCGCGGCATGGGCGATGACGGAAATAGCCGCGGCGGCGAGCATGCGCCGCGCCGTGCGGCGCGCGCTCATGGTTGTCCCGCTGGCTGCATGTCGAGCTTGGCGATGACCTGCTCGTAACGGCTGCCGTCTTCTTCGATGATGCGCATCTTCACCGGCAGCATCGCCTGTTCGCGCGCCAGCCAGATTTCGGTGGCGGTATCGCCGGTCGCGCGTTGCTTCACCAGATGAATGACAGCGAGGCGTCCCATCGGTGTATCCAGAGCGGTGTCCGGTCCGATGGCGTAACGGTACTGATCGATCTTGCGGCCGTTGGTCATCGCAAATTTCAGGTCTCTCAACTGATCGGCAGTGAGGAATAGAAACTGATACATCACCGACAGCCTGTCCTGCGCACCGGGCGGCAACGCAGCAGTTTCGCTGCGGCCGTCATGGGTCAGCGTCAGCGTATGTGCGTTCCAGTCGAAATCGGCACGTACGCGCCGTGCATAACTGTTACCCCGAGTCGCTTCAAAGGCCAGCGGACGAAGGCCGGCGCGACCCACTTCGCCGCTGCTGGTGACACGGGCCGGACGGCGCTGCACCAGCGCCAGCACGCCGGTGGCGTGGGTTTCGCTGACGATGCTGTAACGACCGTCGCGAATCTCGAATACATCCTGCATGATGCCGACAGGTGCGCCATTGAGCGAAACCTCGTATTGCGCGTGCACGGACTGCGGCGCCGCCAGTAGCGGCGCGGCCGGCAGCAGCAGCGCCAACAGCAGAAAGACTTGCGTGATGATCCGCTCAGTCATCAGTCGGCGGCGACAGCAGTGCGCCGGTTGCTTTGCGAACGCCGGCAATCCGGACATGTCCGTCCGCATCCAGTGTCACGCGGTCTTCGCACAGCCAGCGCACGGCCTGCGGATAAATGCGGTGTTCCTCGGCGAGTACGCGTGAGGCGAGCGCATCTTCATCGTCACCCGGCAGCACCGGCACCGCGGCCTGAACGATGATTGGGCCGTGATCCAGTTGCGGCGTGACGAAATGCACCGTGCAGCCGTGCACACGCACGCCGGCGTCCAGCGCCTGGCGGTGGGTGTGCAGTCCGGTGAACGAAGGCAGCAGGGAGGGGTGGATGTTGATCAGCCGGCCGCGGTAGCGATTGACGAAGTCTTCCGTCAGCACGCGCATGAAACCCGCGAGCACGACGATATCGGGGCGGTGCGCATCGATGGCCTGCGCCAGTGCGGCGTCGAAATCAGAGCGTTGTTTGAACTGCCGGTGATCGACGACGGCGGTGGTGATGCCGTGGTCCGCCGCCGTGGCAAGGCCCTTTGCAGACGGATCATTGCTGATCACCGCGCAGATCTGCGCCGGCAGTTTGGCGGCAATCAGCGACGCCATATTGCTGCCGCGTCCGGAAATCAGTATCGCAATGCGTTTCAGGATGCTGTTTCCTTGTCAGGCCGGATCCGTTGAACCGTCAAAACACGTCAGACCACAATGGTCTGTGCTTCACCACGCTTGCGGCGCCGTACCGTACCGATTTGCCACACGCGCTCGCCGGCTTTTTCCAGCAGCGCCTGCGCACGTTTGGCGTCTTTCTCCGCGACCACCAGCACCATGCCGATACCGCAGTTGAACACGCGGTGCATTTCACTGTCGGCGACATTGCCGCGTTCCTGCAGCCAGCGGAACAGCGGCGGCAGCGGCCAGGCATCGCTGCGCAGTTCGGCGGTCAGGTTCTCACCCAGCACGCGCGGCACGTTGTCGACCAATCCGCCGCCGGTGATGTGCGCAAGACCTTTGACATTGATTTTCTTCATCAGTTGCAGCACGGGTTTCACATAAATCCGCGTCGGCGCGAGGATCGCATCCTTCAACGCGCGGCCGCCGATTTTCGACGTC
>JBILYA010000424.1:0-7370 GCA_044378065.1 Burkholderiales bacterium
ATCATTCCATCCGGATTCATCCATAATGTCTTGCCGTCTTGTAATGCTCGGACCGCCTTGAATAGAGCCGCCCCCTCGTCTCCTTTAACCCCTATGAACCTTTCATCAGTCCGGCCGCCCTCAGTGTCGCCGGCTTTCTTTCCCATAAACAAGCCACTTGCGAAGAGCTCCCGGTAGATAGCAACCATGATCCTGAGAAGCCCACCGTGGAAGCTCACGACAAGAAGGCCTCTTGAGCGATCAATTGAGCTCAATGCTTCATCGACTTTGGCAACGATATGTTGAATGGGATCTTTGCTCGCTCCCCCAATAAACTGCCCGGCCTCCTCGTCGAGGCCTCGCATAAATTCCATTGCGATATGATCGCAGCAAAAGGCGGTCCGAACATGACGCTCCCAGACATCTCGACGCATCGGTTTGAACCGACTTCTACTATAAAGTTGATCCAGGAGATCGTTTGGCAAATCAATTCGCTCCGAGAGCGTCGCAGCACTATTGAATAAATCATCTCTAATGTGGGGTACTCCTCGGTACTTGAGCGCTTGCAGTTGCTGGAGAATCTCCTTTGCAGAATAACTAGAACGAGTTCGTTTACCTGGCCTGTTAAGGCGGCCGAGATAGTCGGAGTGCCCCCACCGAATAACAGGCCAATTGGGATCCTGCCGAATCGCCGAAACTACGTCTAGGACACCAGATTCACGCCCCAGCGCTCCAGCCGTCTCGAAACTCTTGGCAATGATTCCCAATCTACTAAATACGCTTCGTCGGTTCTCAATCAACAAATCGAGAAATAAATCCTGCATTCCTTTGCTAACAAAGACTTTCCAAAAGCGACCATAATTGAGTTCAAACTCAATGGGCGCCAAGCATAAAGTCTGGAAAGCTGCCTTCAATCGAACAATGTCTTTGGCTTCCAGAGAGATCAACAATTCCCGGAAAGCCAAGGATAAGTCTGCTGTACTGAAAACATGGTCCTCGACGTTCTGAACAGTAAGCCAGCCGCTTGCCGCTCCCGCGGCTTCATTACAGTTCTCTAGTGACGTCAATGACATTGGACGCGATGGCCTCTTCCATGGCTACGCATAGAGGTTTTTTCTACGCAATCAAACGTTACGCGGCGTTCTGCCCACCTTCACCATCTCGAGCAATTGTGATGCCGGGATCATCCCCACTATCGCCAATCCGTAGAAAACCTGGCCAGCGCTGCCTGCACATCACTTACTAATTTTGGTTCACCAGGCTCGAAGACACCGAAGCTATCCACGCGCTCTTTCTCATTAAGAAATGGAAGTACGTGATGGTACTTTGGCCGATTCCAAAAATCATGAATCATTATTGTACAGTCTGCTTTGACCCGCAGGACCGTCTGCATGACACATGCAACCCTAAATCTTCCATCAATAAGGACTAAATCTAAAGTGCTGGGATCCAATAGCTCCCATATTTCCGAGTGGTAGCGCGGCCACTCAGAACGTTTCTCTCGGTCGGTGGGAATTCCCCATTTTCCAATCGGCCCAAGATCGGGACATTGGAACGTCACTCGATCGGCATCGATCTCTTTTTTCAAGTTCTCGACCCAAATAGCGTCGCTTTCCACCGACCAAATAGTATCGATGTTTTCTGCCTTCGCGGCTAAGCGCGTACTGCCACCGCACCCAAATTCAAGATAATTTTTAGCCTTCGACAAGTATCGGCGAAAGCATTCGAGTTCATCTTTTGTCATCGCAGGCAGCGCGGGATCATCAGACCTATTTAGGGCGGCCCGCTTCTTCGACTGCAAGGAACGGAGAGGAAGTGTTTCCAAGGTCGACAACATCATATTATTCCCCTCGATACGCCGTTCAACCATACACGGTCGCCATCCTGGTGCACCAGACCATCTTTCAGGCCGGCCAGTAGGGAGGCGGGATTGTCTGACTGTTTCACGGCAGCGGCCTCCACCTTGAGTGAATCCACATCCGATCCTACGTCGACCAAGCGCTCACCTTAATTGCTGAGTTATCTCACGCCATCTTACGTCGACCAGCAACTGTAGCAAAACGACATGTCGCACTTCTCGCCTATCGGGATCGCGGATCGTGGTCGCGCTACATCATAGATCCCGCGCACGAAAGGCCCGAGGATGGGCGAGCCGGCCTCGGCAGGTATCTTGGCTGACGTTGTGCAGCACCCGATCATCCCGGTGACCCGCATGCTCACCTGTTTCGGACGGTGCGAGCATCGCTCGGCAATACTTGCTTCGAACGCCACGGAATGTGTAATTATCTAATACGGAATGTGTAATTATCTAATAATGCCGTACATATGGATAGAACAGCCCACTGAGTGGTAAAGTAGCGATTTGGAGAAGCGTGTCCTGATGGCGTTGCAGTTGCGGTTCGATCATTTGGGTCTTGTGGTGAGCCGCCTTGACCGAGGGCGCAAACACCTGTCGGGCGGCATGGGAATTGCCAACTGGACAGATGAAGTGGTCGATCCCGCCAATGGCGTGCGCCTTCAATTCGGTCGTGATGCGGCCGGTGTTTGCTATGAGCTTCTGGAGCCGCTGGATGAGACCAGTCCGGTACATGGAGCGTTGAAGACTGGAAAAGCAATTCTCAACCATGTCGCCTACCGCATTCCCAACCTGGACGAATGGCAACAACGGATGCGGCAATACGGCTGGGCAAAAACGTCTGACCCCAAGCCTGCCATTGCCTATGATGGCCGCCGAATTCAGTTTTTCGTCAGTCCGGTCAAGCATTTGATCGAGGTGATAGAAGCGTGGGATCACGAGCACATCTTCACCAGCCCAGGCTGAAGATGACCCGAGTTGGCGCTGGCATCAGTGAGTAACGGAATAGCAAGATGATCGATCTGGCGAACTATCAGAACCTCAAGGACCTGGTCGCTGGCGTCCTGGCCGTATGGCCTGCGCACGAGAAATTCATCTCCAAGAGCCTGGAAGAGAGGTCCGCCGACGTCCTCAAGTCGTCCGACCGGATGGCTCTGCTCATCAAGACACTGTCTGCTCATGAGCCCGGCGGCCTGGAGGGGCTTTGCAAGAGCTACAAGTTCCTGTGCGAGGACATCGTCCTGCCGGAGGAACTGCACTTCCGGCGCCACGGAACATATCGTCTTTCCAACTTTGTCGACGCCGAGCGCGAGGTCTATTCCAACGCGGACTTCATGCGCCAGTACATGGACGGCCTGCTCGTCTCCAGCGTGCTCTGGGTCAATCACACCCAGGCGCTGCATCACTACGTCAATACGTACCTGCCGCTCCTCCCGGCCGGGGCCAACCATCTCGAGATCGGGCCCGGGCACGGGCTACTGCTTTACTTCGCGGCGTCCCGGCCTGAGATCGGTTCGGTGACGGGATGGGACGCCTCGCCCACAAGCATCGCAAACACCAAGTCCGCGCTCGCCGCCCTCGGCGTCACGCGACCCGTATCCCTGACGCTGAGAAACCTGTTCGACACCACGGATGCGTCGTCCGATCAGAGCTACGACAGCATCGTGTTGGGCGAGGTCCTCGAGCACCTGGAAGAGCCGGTGGCGGCCCTGCGCAACATCAAGAGATGGCTGAAGGTGGGCGGCCGGGTCTGGGTCAACGTTCCGGCCAATAGCCCCGCCCCCGATCACATTTTCCTGGTCAAGAGCCCGGAGCACGCCTGCGAATTGGTGCGAGAAGCAGGCCTAGAGGTCGAGGATTCGGCGGCCTTCGCCATGACGGGCACGACCCTCGAGAAGGCATTGCGCCGGCAACTGGCGGTCTCCTGCGTGGTCATCGGCCGCCGGGTCGACTAGCATTGCCAAGGCCGCGCGGCGTACCGGGCAGATCATTTCAGATGTTGGGAGAGAACTGATGACTCGTGAAGAGCTCTTGTCGAAACTGAGCGAGCTTCTCGGAGAAATTGTAGAGAAAGACGACCTACATCTGACTGAAACGACAAAGGCCGATGATGTCGAGGACTGGGACAGCACCAACCATGTGCGTTTCCTGGTTTCGATCGAGTCCGAGTTCAACATCCGATTCGACACCGACGAGATCGGCGGCCTTGGGAATGTCGGTCAGTTGATGAACCTGGTGCAGTCGAAACTGGCGTCAGCCTGAACTGGCGTCTCTGTCTCGAGAAGCGATGGGAGTGCGCAGACCATGTCTCCTTCAATCGTCGATCTTCCATGGCTGCCGCCCGCTCCCGCCGACTTCTCGGCGCGCTGTCGCGCCTTGGGAACCAGCACAGAACCCTCGGGTCAGGCCCTCCAGACGCTTGCGGGCTTCCGCCTTTCGCCACAACAGGCAGCGGCGCTGGCGCGTGCGCTCAAGCGTTGCCGCAGCGGCGGTGCGGGTCTGGCCCCTCTCGTGGATTTTCGGCTGGGTGTCCTCACCCATGCGACGTTTGACCTCCTGAACGACCATCTCCCGGCGGGCGCCGTCCGGCACGGCGTGGCTCTCGAGCTGGCGAACACGCCCTACGACCAGGTGATGCAGGAGGCCCTCGACCCCTCCTCCTCGATCAACACGGCGAAGCTCGACGCGGTTCTCGTTGCCGTGGATCATCGATGGCTGGGCCTCGAGCGCGTGAAACTCAGCGAAAAGCCCGAGGACCGGGTGGGCAACGCCCTGCAACGGCTGCGCACGGTCGTCGAGGGCCTGCGCCAGAATAGCGGTGTGCCCGCCATCCTGCAGACCGTTCCGGTGCCGCCGCAGTCGTTGTTCGGCAGTTACGATCGGCGGGTTCGGGGCACGATCCGGGCGATGATCGAGCAAGCCAATCTCGAGATCATCGAGATGGCCGAGCAAACGGGCAGCTATCTGCTCGATGCTGCCGCGCTGGCCGAGCGGGCCGGAACGGATCGCTGGTTCGACCCCGTTCGCTGGCTGGCCTACAAGCTGCCCTTTTCGACCGATTGTTTCGCCATCTACGCCGACACGCTCGGCCGCCTGCTGGGAGCGATCCGGGGCAAGTCGCGCAAGTGTCTCGTCCTCGATCTCGATAATACGATCTGGGGCGGCGTCATCGGCGATGACGGCATGGAGGGGATCTATATCGGTCAGGGCAGCGCCAAAGGCGAAGCATTCCTGGCGGTGCAGGAGACTGCGCTCGAGCTCCGCGAACGAGGCATCATGCTTGCGGCGAGTTCGAAGAATACCGACGCCGTGGCGCGCCAGCCATTCCGGGAGCATCCCGACATGCTCCTGCGCGAGGAACATATCAGCGTGTTCCAGGCCAACTGGATCGACAAGGCGAGCAATCTCGAGGCGATCGCCAAAGCCTTGAACATCGGGCTCGATGCGCTGGTCCTGCTCGATGACAATCCGGCGGAAAGGGCCCAGGTGCGCGCCGCGCTCCCGATGGTCGGCGTACCCGAATTGCCGGCCGATCCGGGCTGGTTCGCCTGGTATCTCTCCTCGGCGGGCTACTTCGAGGCGGTCACCTTCTCGGCCGAAGATTCGTTGCGGGCCCAATCCTACACGTCGGACGCCAAGCGCGCGGACGTGCTGGCGAAGTCGCGCGACCTTGGCGACTATCTGTCTTCGCTGGGCATGGTCATTACCTTTGCCGACTTCGACAAGCACGGTCGCCAACGCGTAGCGCAGCTGATCAACAAGTCCAACCAGTTCAACCTGACGACCCGGCGCTATACCGAGGCCGACGTCGAGGCTCTCGAAAGCGACGAGTCGGTGTTTACGCTGCAGGTGCGCCTGGAGGACAAGTTTGGCGACCTGGGCATGATCGGTGTCGTGATCTGCCGGACGGCAGAAGACGGCGCCGCATGGGACATCGACACCTGGCTGATGAGCTGCCGTGTTCTCGGACGCTGCGTCGAGCAGGCGATGCTCGACCGCGTGATCCTGGAGGCCCGGAAGAAAGGGGTAGCGGCGCTGCTGGGCCGATACGTGCCGACGGCGAAGAACAGCATGGTCGCGGAGCACTATGCCAAGCTGGGCTTTGAATGCCTCGAGACGTCGCCGACGGGAACCACCCACTGGAAAATTCCACTCGCAGACTATGTCCGCCCGGCGCTCCCCATGAAGGTCGCCGGTGAATCGACCCAGCTTTCTCAGGCAGCTGAATAGTCGCTCGCGTTACACCGATGCGCTTTGATTAATTCAACTCTCCCCTCCATCGAATAGCGATCTCGAACCAGAGAAGGGTTTGCTGAATAGAAAAGAGTCTTTAGCATATTTTGATCCTGCAACGAACCAACGAAAGAGAAGGACCATAGACGGTGAAGGCTGTTAGCAAAGAGCCCCTTCAGATCGGTGTTAAAGATCTAGCACTGTTGATCACGTCCGCGAGTCAACTGCTGACAAAATTGGCAGCAGCTGATCCTTTTGAGAAGGCGAATATCGGCTTGGCGGAATGGCTGTCATTGACCCTGTTGACGGATAGAGACGGCGTAAGCAACAAGCAGCTGGCGCGCGCCTTGGGTGTTACAGGCCAACGCGTGAATCAAGTCTGCGCGTCTCTCGCAAACGCCGGGCTGATAACTGTACAGCAATCATCCAATGAGAAACGTCGAAATGTCATCAAGGTTACAGCCACGGGAACGCAGCAAGTTGCTGCATTGAATGCCGAGCTTCAGGTAATTCTCGAGACCGCTCTCAAAGGACGAGAAAAAACGCTGACGGGGGCCGTTGCCTATTTGCGGCGGCTGCTGCGACTTGTGCAAGACACGAGTCCGGCGAAAGCTGGTGTAGCCAGCACCGTCCAATAGGCCGCAATGCCGCCCATCCCCGACGACCTCAGCGCGGACGAGAAACAAAGCGAGGATCGATATGGAGACAGTGCCGCGGGAGATTACCCGTGTTGCTTTAGGTCTGCGGTAGCGGCAACTAGAGCGTTTCCTGCCTTGAAGGAATCGAATGGGATTCCAGAGGGAGGCGGAATGTGATTCAAGATGCTGGCTGGGTAGGAGGCCAGCATGGATGGGTCCTCTCTCGAATGACCTGCGTGAGCGTGTCGTTACAGCGGTAGGAGCCGGCGATAGCTGCCGGTCGGTGGCGGCGCGGTTTGGTGTTGCGGCGTCGACGGTGGTGAAGTGGTCGCAACGCTGCACGACGACGGGGTCGGTGGCACCGGGCAAGGTCGGCGGCCACCGCAAGCCGGTGCTGGAGGCCCATCGGGCCTTCATCCGGGAACGGATCGACCGGACGCCCCACCTGCCCCTGCACAAGCTCAAGGACGAGTTGGCGATCCGGGGCATCGTCGTCTCGCACAATACAGTGTGGACATTCCTGCGCCGCGAAGGGCTGATACCAACGGCCAGAGCGTGTGACTCATTTTAAGGATTCCCAAGCGGTTCGAATGGTGATTCCTCTCGAAGTCCGATCGAGAGGAGCCTTTGATGAGTGTCGAGATCACGCGTTTGGACCTGTTGCC
>JBILYA010000093.1:0-7359 GCA_044378065.1 Burkholderiales bacterium
TCCCGGCGCTTTCGAGGCGAAAGTTGCCGCCATGCGCCGCGAACCACGGACCCGCGCCCAGACACCCAGCGCGGCCAGAGCAACCAGAGTCAGCAACAGCAGTGCCGGCGGCCGTCGCAGGAATCCGCCGGAGTGGATTGCAATCAGCACCATGCCCAGCAGCGAGCAGGCGACGTGGGCGTTGAACCAGTTGACGGGATTGGCACCGCTACCGCCGCGCTTGGCAATCACAAAAGCCACCGGCACCAGCAGCAGGAGTACGCCGGCAACACCGGTCAGATACAACTGAGGGCTTCCGGGCAAACGCCAGGCTTCGGGCAAAAGACCGCGCAGCAAAAACCACAGCACGATGGCCACAACAGCCGCAACCGTCAGTTGCAGCAGCCTCGCGTCAGGAAGATCGTTTCGTTGCAAGATGAAGGCGACTCGGCAATGGTTGCAGGGGTTCGGGCAGTTTACATCGCCTCCAGCCCCCGCTGTCACGCGCATCCACAACGTGAGCAGCCTGTACTTCCGTTGATCTTCAGCCGCCCTTCAGTGCCAGCGTCAACCGCTTCACCTGCGGATCTTCATTACTTTCGGAAACCACAAAGCCCAGTTCCTGGCACAAATCGAGCATGCTGCGGTTGCTGCTCAGAACATGACCGACCATCGCCTCCAATCCGCGGCGGCGCGCAACCTCGATCAGCACCATCATCATGCGCCGGCCGAGTCCGCGGCGCCGCCAGTCATCGGCAACCACGATTGCATATTCACAGGTCACTGCGTCCGGATTGGTGATGTAACGGCAGACGCCGACCTCGACCTCCCTGCCGTCGCGTTGCACCGTCGCAACAAACGCCATCTCGCGGTCATAGTCGATCTGCGTGAAACGCACCAGCATCGTCGGCGTCAGTTCACGCAATGTATCCATAAAACGGAAACGCCGGCTCTCCGGTGATAATCCCCGCACAAATTCCTGTTCCATCTCAGCATCTTCCGGCCGGATCGGCCGCAGCGTGACGAGTTCACCTTCCGGCGGCTGCCAGGTGCTGATCAGTCGCGCCGGATAAGGATGGATTGCCATATGGCCATAGCGGCCACGTACCGGCGCATGCTGGCCGACGACAATTCGTGCATCGGCAACGATGGCGCCGTTTTCGTCAACAATCAGCGGATTGATATCGAGTTCCTCGATCCACGGCAGTTCGCAGACCATCTCCGAAATACGCAGCAGCACTTCTTCCAGCGCCTCCCGGTTCACCGCCGGCATCTTGCGGAAAGGTCCGAGCAGCTTCGATACCCGCGTGCTCGCAATCATCTCCGCGACCAGAAAAGAGTTGAGCGGCGGCAGCGCCACGGCACGGTCCTTGTGCACCTCAACCGCCACGCCGCCCGAACCGAAGGCAATCGCCGGACCGAAAACCGGATCGCGGATCACCCCGACCATCAGTTCGCGGCCGTTACGCCGGACCACCATGGGCTCGACAGCAACACCGGTCACGCGCGCCTGCGGCTGCTTGCGCGCTACGGAATCAATAATCTGCTGATAGCCGGTCAGCACCGCCTGCGCGGAGTTCAGGTTCAACAGCACGCCGCCGGCATCGGTCTTGTGGGTAATGTCGGGCGAATCGATTTTCAGCGCCACCGGATAACCCAGTTCACCCGCGATCAGCATCGCCTCATGGGCGCTATGCACGATCACCGTCTTGGCGACCGGCAGCCGGAACGCCGACAGCAGCGCCTTCGATTCGATTTCATTGAGCACGCTGCGGCGGTCGGTCAGCACAGAATCAATGATCAGCCGCGCCGCCTCGAGATCCGGGGCCGATCGCAGGGCCTGCGGGCCCGGGGTCTGCATCAGCGCGCGCTGGTTACGGTAGAACGACGATACATGCGCGAACGTTTCGACCGCCGGTTCCGGCGTGCGAAACACCGGAATGCCGGCTTCGGCCAGACGACGCCGTCCGTCAATCACTGAAGCGTCACCCATCCAGCAGGCAAGCACGGGTTTGGAAATGCCACGCGCCGCCTCGACCACGGCATCGGCAACGGCAGATGGTTCGGTCATCGCCTGCGGCGTCAACATCACCAGCGCACCGTCGACATTTTCATCCGCGAGGCAAGCGGTCAGTCCGGCACGGTAACGCGCGGCATCGGCGTCACCGATCAGGTCCATCGGATTGCCATGGGACCAGTTCGACGGCAATACGGTTTGCAATGACTCAATGGTCGCCGGCGACAGATCAGCTAGCGGTATACCCAGATCCGCAGCACGATCCGCAGCCATCACGCCCGGGCCGCCACCGTTGGTGATGATCGCCAGACGGTCGCCGCGCGGACGTATATGGGAAGACAGCGCCTGCGCCGCGGCCACCAGTTGGCCGATGGTCGTTACCCGCACTGCACCGGCGCGATGGATCGCTGCGTCAAACACGTCATCGGCGCCGACAATGGCACCGGTATGCGACACCGCAGCGCGTGAACCCACCGGATGCCGCCCGACTTTCATCAGGATCACCGGCTTCAGCCGCGCCGCCGCCCGCAGGCTCGACAGGAAACGTCGCGCATCGCGCACGCCTTCAATGTAGAGCAGGATGTGCTCGGTCTTGGGATCGTTGACCAGATAGTCGATGATTTCGCCGAAGTCGATGTCCCGCGACCCGCCCATCGAGATGACACTCGAAAAGCCGATCTTGTTGGGCGTCGCCCAGTCGAGCATCGCCGTACACAACGCGCCCGATTGCGACACCAGCCCCAGCGACCCCGGAAGCGCATTGCCACGCGCGAAAGTGGCATTCAGGCCGACGCCCGGACGCATTACCCCCAGACAGTTGGGGCCGATCACCCGGACCCGGTGACGGCGTGCGTTTTCCAGCAATTCCCGCTCAAGCCTCGCTCCTTCCGGGCCGACTTCGGAAAAACCGGCGGTAATCACCACCACCGAATGCACGCCGGCCATACCGCACTCGGTAATCAGCTGGGGCACCGTCTCGGGCGGCGTGGCGATGACCGCCAGATCCACACGCTGCGGCACCTTGTCGATGCCGGGAAAACACGGCACCCCTTTGATGCTGGTCTGCTTCGGATTGACCGCGAACAGCGCACCGCGATAACCGGCGGCCAGCATGTTGTCGATCAGCACCGCACCGATGGAGCCCGCCCGCGTGCTGGCGCCGATGATGGCCACCGACGCCGGTTCGAACAGGGGGGTCAGATAGTGACGGTCCAGCAGGTTTGAAGCCATGGCGGAAACACTCCCGTCGAAAAGACGCTTGCGGAAAGGTAAAATGTCATTCTAGTCTTAACCGGTAACGCTTCGATGCCGAAGCGCAGTAATGTTGATTTGCCACAAACGATTCCCATGATCGCCCTGACCATCAACGGCAGCCCGCGCACTTTTGAGCGTGCGCTGAACTGCGCCGAACTGATCGGCGAACTGGATCTGACCGGCAAACGCATCGCCATGGAACGCAATGGCGAAATCGTCCCGCGCAGCCAGTTTGCCCATTGCATATTGCAGGATGGCGACCGCCTGGAAATCGTCGTCGCCGTCGGCGGCGGCTGAAACGGCGACTTGACCGCAGTCATTGCCCGGCGACCCGCGGCGGTGCACACTGAATCCCCTGAAAACGCCCGTTAAACCCCATAAGCCATGAAACCCAACGAAAACCTCGACCCGCTGGTCATCGGCGGCAAGTCCTACGGCTCGCGACTGCTGATCGGCACCGGCAAATACAAGGATTTCGCCGAAACCAAGGCTGCGGTGGAAGCCAGCGGCGCACAAATCGTCACCGTGGCAATCCGCCGCACCAATATCGGACAAAACCCCGGCGAGCCCAATCTGCTCGACGCCATCCCGCCGTCGAAATACACGCTGCTGCCGAATACCGCCGGCTGCTACACCGCCGATGACGCCGTACGCACGCTGCGCCTCGCACGCGAACTGCTCGACGGCCATGATCTGGTCAAACTGGAAGTGCTGGGCGACCCGAAAACTCTGTATCCGAACGTCGTTGAAACCATCGCCGCCGCCAAAACCCTGGTCAAGGACGGCTTCAAGGTCATGGTTTACACCTCGGACGACCCGATCATCGCCAAACAACTGGAAGAGATCGGCTGTGTTGCGGTGATGCCGCTGGCCTCATTGATCGGCTCGGGAATGGGCATCCTCAATCCCTGGAATCTGCAGATCATTATCGAGAGCGCGAAAGTGCCGGTGGTCGTCGATGCCGGCGTCGGTACCGCCTCGGATGCCGCGATCGCCATGGAACTCGGTTGTGACGCCGTACTGATGAACACCGCCGTTGCCGCCGCAAAAAATCCGGTGCTGATGGCCACAGCGATGTGCAAAGCCGTGGAAGCCGGTCGCGCCGCCTTCCTTGCCGGACGCATGCCGAAAAAACTCTATTCTGCCTCTCCGAGTTCGCCCACCGGCGGCATGATCGGCAAGCCCTGAGCCCGCCGGCGCTCCGGCAATTCACTGCATCATGACCACGGAACAACAGCGAATCCGCAGCTATGTGCTGCGCCAGGGCCGCGTCTCCAACGCACAGCGCCGCGCCCATGACACGCTGCTGCCCCGCTTCGGCATTCCATTCGGCGAAACACCCCTCGACCTCGATACCGTGTTCGGCCGCCGGGCGCCGCGTATCCTGGAAATCGGCTGCGGCATGGGTGAGACCACGGTCGCAATTGCGGCGGTACACCCCGATACGGATTACATCGGCATCGAAGTGCATACACCCGGGGTCGGCAGTCTGTTGAAGCAGATTGATGAAGCAGGACTGGGCAATGTGCGCGTGATCCAGCACGATGCCGTGGCCGTGATGGACACAATGATTCCGCCGGCCAGCCTTGACGGCCTGCACATTTTTTTCCCGGATCCCTGGCCGAAAAAACGCCAGCAGAAACGTCGGCTGATTCAGTCTCCGTTTATCGCACTGGCTGCATCACGCCTCAAACCCGGCGCTTATCTGCACGCGGCAACCGACTGGCAGGAATACGCGGAACAAATCCTGGCTGTATTCAGCGCCGAACCGACATTAGCCAATACAGCAAGCGGTTACGCTGAAAAACCGGCTTATCGCCCCCAGACCAAATTCGAAACCCGCGGACTGAAACTCGGCCATGGCGTCTGGGACATCGTGTTCCGGCGCAAACCTTAATACGGTACAAACCAAAAAAACGGCGGCCTGCGGGCCGCCGTTTTAATGAAACAGACTGCGCTTACTGGTTGCCGCTGATGCCGGCCTCCTTGATCAGCTTGCCCCAGCGGTCGCTTTCCAGCTTGAGAAAATCGCCGTACTGCTGCGGCGTGCTGTAAACCGCTTCCACGCCGTATACCGCCAGCTTGTCCTTGACGTCCTGAGTCACCAGCGCGCGGCCGAGGTCAGCCGACACCTTGTCGATGATCGGCTTCGGCACACCGGTCGGGAACAGGATGCCCCACCAGTTGGCCGCGGCAAAACCGGTAATGCCTTCTTCGGCGAGAGTCGGCAGCTCCGGCGTGAACGGCGTCCGCGTTTCGCTGGTCACTGCCAGCGCGCGCAGCTTGCCGGCCTTGATGTTGGCCATCACCGGCTGGGCATCGGAGAACATCATCATGATGTGGCCGCCCTGCACCGCCGCAATCGAAAACACGCCGCCCTGATAAGGCACGGTCGTGATGTCGACTTTTGCGAGGCGCTTGAACATTTCACCGGCGAGGTGCGACATGCTGCCCGCGCCGCTGGTGCCATAGGTCAACTCGGCAGGACGCGCCTTCGCCAGGGCCACCAGTGCCTTGACGTTTTTCACCGGCAGCGTCACCGGCACGACCAGGATGTTGGCGGCGCGCGTGATCTGGCCGACCGGCACAAAATCCTTCTCGACGTTGTAACGGACCTTGGTCATCAACGGATTGGCGGTCACCGGGCCGAAATTGCCGAGCAGGAAGGTGTAACCATCGGCGGGTTGTTTAGCGGCATATTCCATGCCCACCGCACCCGCGGCGCCGGGACGCGATTCCACCAACACCTGCTGTCCCCAGTATTCGGTCAACTTGACGCCGACAATACGCGCCATTGCATCGGAGCTGCCGCCGGCCGGATAAGTCACGACAAAACGGACCGGTTTGGTCGGATAGGCCTGCGCGTGCACCAGGCCACTGGCCAGCGCGGTAACGGCAAGGCAGGACGCAATAAGACTGTTCTTGATACTCATCGATCTCCTCCGATCATGATGGATCTGGTTATGTGCCTGATCTGTGCCCGGTTAAATCCGGAGCTACGAATCAGGAAGCGTGGTTATTCTAGCCCCGCAAACGGCAAACGCAACGGGCAAAACCTCAGTCGAGGAACAAACCAATCAGGTCGTTGAGGAAACGGCGGCCCAGCGGCGTGGGCGTCGCCCGGCGATGGTCGCGGATCAGCAGACCCCGCGCTTCGGCGGCATCAAGCTGCGGCAGGATGCGGGTGATATCGAGGCCCGTGCGTTGCCGGAACAGTTCCAGATCAAACCCGGCATTCAGGCGCAGCGCATTCATCATGAATTCAGCGGGCAATTCGGCTGCCGTGACGTCGCGACGTTCGCTGATCACGTCGTCGCCGCCGGCGCGTTCCAGATAGGCCTTCGGCTGCCGAGTGCGGGACTCTCGCAATACATTGTTTTTAAATGATAATTTTGCGTGTGCGCCGGCGCCGATGCCGAGATAGTCGCCAAACAGCCAGTAGTTGAGATTATGCCGGCTCTGCCGTCCCGGCCGCGCAAAAGCAGACGTTTCGTAGTGTTCGAATCCGGCTGCTGCGAGTTGTGCCTCCACCGCATCCTGCATCGCCGCCGCAGTGTCGTCATCGGGTACCACCGGCGGATAACGGTGGAACCAGGTGTTCGGTTCGATCGTCAGGTGATAGGCGCTGAGATGCTGAGAACCGAGGGCGATGGCTGCCGCAAGATCCGCCTCCGCCTCAGCCACGGTCTGATCCGGCAAGCCGTACATCAAATCCAGATTCACGTTATCGAATGTGGCCAGTGCCAGTTCCGCAGCGCGGCGCGCTTCCTGCGCGTTATGGATGCGGCCAAGTGCTTTCAGGTGCCGGTCATTCAAACTCTGGATGCCCAGTGACAGGCGGTTCACGCCGGCCGCGCGGAATCCGGCAAATTTTTCCGCTTCGACAGTACCCGGATTGGCTTCCAGCGTAACCTCCGCATCCGCTGCCAGCGGCAAGCGCGCGCGGACACCGGACAACAGCGTATCCAGCGCAGACACCGACAACAGGCTCGGTGTGCCGCCGCCGATGAATACCGTCAGCACCGGCCGCCCCCACACCTGCGGCAGGGCCATCTCGAGATCGGCAAGCAGCGCCGCGACGTAGGTGTCTTCGGGCAATTCCCCGCGCG
>JBILYA010000095.1:0-7350 GCA_044378065.1 Burkholderiales bacterium
TCAATATAGCCTTCGTCCTTCAGCACCTTGGCAATCGCCACCTTGAGCTTGCTCGAAGGCATCGACACGGACTCTTTTTCCGCCTGCTGTGCATTGCGGATGCGAGTCAGCATGTCGGAAATCGGATCATTCATGCTCATGCAAAATTCTCCTGCGGCCTGTCTTACCAGCTAGCCTTGATTACGCCCGGAATCTCGCCGCGCATTGCTATCTCGCGCAACTTGCCCCGAGCCAGCCCGAACTTGCGATAAACACCGCGGGGACGGCCGGTCAACGCGCAACGGTTGCGCAACCGGACGGGACTCGCGTTCCGCGGCAGCTTCTGCAGCTTCAGACGCGCCTCATATCGATCCTCAGGAGACAGCTTCTGATCGTCGACAAGCGCCTGGAGCTCCGCGCGCTTGGCCGCGAATTTCTTCACGGTCTTGCGACGCTTCTGCTCACGGTTTATCAGTGCAAGCTTAGACATACGTTTTCCTCAATTACGGAAAGGAAATTTAAAAGCGGAAAGCAGAGCCCGGCCTTCTTCATCGGACTTTGCCGTCGTCGAAATCGTGATGTTCATCCCGCGCAGGGCATCAATCTTGTCGTACTCGATTTCGGGGAAAATGATCTGCTCTTTGACGCCCATGTTGTAGTTGCCACGGCCATCAAAGCTTTTGCCGGAAATGCCGCGGAAGTCGCGAACACGGGGCAATGCGATGCTCACCAGGCGATCAAGGAATTCATACATGCGCGCGCCGCGCAGTGTGACCTTGCAACCGACCGGATAACCTTCACGGATCTTGAAGTTCGCAATCGCCTTGCGGGACTTGGTAACCAGCGGCTTCTGACCGGCAATCTTGGTCATGTCGCCGACGGCGTTGTCCATGATTTTCTTGTCGGCAACCGCTTCGCCCACGCCCATGTTAAGGACGATCTTCTCGATACGCGGCACCTGCATCGGGCAGCTGTAACCGAATTTCTCGGTCAGCTCCTTGGCCACGGTTTCTTTGTAATAGGTGCTCAGTCGCGCGGGAGCGGTCGGCCGTGCAGGCTTACCCTGCTTGGCGGATGCACCGGCGGCAGCCTTGGGCTCCTTGGCGGCCTTCTTGGCCGGCTCTGCCTTGGCTTCCTTGGCAGGCTTCGCTTTTTTGGTTTCTTTGTCAGCGCTCATACATCAACCACTTCGCCATTGGACTTGAAAAACCGGACGCGGCGGCCGTCTTCCAGCTGACGGATGCCGATGCGATCGGCTTTCTTGGTCGCGGGATTGAACAGCGCCACATTCGAAATATGAATGGGCATTTCCTTGTCGATGATGCCGCCGGTCTCACCCTTGGCCGGATTGGGCCGCTGGTGTTTCTTGACACGGTTAATGCCTTCGACAAGCAGATGGTCTGCATCGACAACGCGCAGCACCGTTCCGCGTTTGCTGCGGTCGCGGCCGGTCAGCACTACTACGTCGTCGCCTTTTTTGATCTTGCGCATATGCGTAACGTCCTTTACAGCACTTCCGGTGCGAGAGAAACGATCTTCATGAATCGTTCAGTCCGCAACTCGCGCGTCACCGGTCCGAAAATCCGCGTGCCGATCGGCTCAAGCTTCTGATTGAGCAGAACCGCAGCGTTGCCGTCAAACTTCAGGAGCGAACCGTCATTGCGGCGCACGCCTTTGGCGGTGCGAACGACAACGGCGTTGTAAACCTCGCCCTTTTTGACACGCCCGCGGGGCGCAGCGTCCTTGATGCTGACCTTGATGACGTCGCCAATGCCTGCATAACGACGCTTTGAGCCACCAAGCACCTTGATGCACATGACTGTACGCGCACCGGTGTTGTCAGCAACATCCAGTTTGGATTGCATCTGAATCATGGTTTTTCCTGCTTTTCTTTCTCCAACTTGACCCACCAAACAGCGGAAGGTCAGTCTTGGAGCCCGTTCGGGCTAGGTCACCGCCTGCGGTAGCAGGACGGAAAAATTACAGCCGCAAATTATATACCGCTGCGCCCAAACAGCGCAAGCGGTAATTTCAATCAAACGCCTCGCGACTTCTCCACCAGCTTGATCACCTTCCAGGCCTTGGTCTTGGCCAGGGGACGGCATTCCTCGATCAGCACGGTGTCGCCTTCCTTATACTCATCGTTGGCGTCGTGGGCGTGGTATTTCTTCGAACGGGTAACCACCTTGCCGAGCAGGGGGTGCTTGACCCGGCGCTCGACCAGAACGGTGACCGTTTTATCCATTTTGTCACTGACCACACGTCCGGTCAGGGTTCGCTTGTTTGCTTCGCTCATATCCGCATCCCGCCCTTAAGCCTTGGTTGCCAGCACCGTGCGCACGCGCGCGATGTCGCGGCGCACCTTGCGCAGCTGGCTGGTGTTGGTCAGTTGCTGCGTCGCCTTCTGCATGCGCATGGAAAACTGCGCTTTCAACAGCGATTCCAGTTCCTTGCGCAGCTCGTCGGCGCCTTTGCCCTGCAGTTCGCTTGCCTTCATATCAACCTCCGACCAGACGGTGCACAAAAGCTGTCGCGATCGGCAGCTTTGCCGCAGCGAGGCGGAAAGCTTCCTTGGCGATAACTTCGTTCACGCCGTCCATTTCATACAGAACCTTGCCCGGCTGGATCTCGGCGACCCAGTACTCCGGATTCCCTTTACCGTTACCCATACGGACTTCCGCCGGCTTACGCGAAATCGGCTTGTCCGGGAAAATGCGGATCCAGATCCGGCCGCCGCGCTTGATGTGACGCGTCATTGCACGACGCGCAGCCTCGATCTGGCGGGCCGTGAGGCGGCCGCGACCGATCGCCTTCAGGCCGTATTCGCCGAAGCTGACCTTGTTTCCGCGAGTCGCAACGCCGGTATTCCGGCCCTTCTGCTCCTTGCGGTATTTACGCCTGGCTGGCTGTAGCACGTTTTGCTCCTGTCTTTGCAGTTGTCCTTCTCGGCTTGCGCGCCGGTGCCGGCGCGGGCTCCTCGACCGGTGCGGCCGACGGAGTCAGTGCAGGTTGACCGTTCTTGCCGATCACCTCACCCTTGAACACCCAGACCTTAACGCCGATGACGCCGTAGGTGGTCTTGGCTTCCGAAAATCCGTAGTCGATGTCGGCGCGCAGCGTGTGCAGCGGCACCCGACCTTCGCGGTACCACTCGGTACGGGCAATCTCGATACCGTTGAGCCGGCCAGCGCTCATGATCTTGATACCCTGCGCACCGAGGCGCATCGCATTGGTGATCGCACGCTTCATCGCGCGGCGGAACATGATCCGCTTCTGCAGCTGCTGCACGATCGAATCGGCGATCAGCTGTGCATCGAGTTCAGGCTTGCGCACTTCCTCGATGTTGACGTGGACCGGCACGCCGAGCATTTTCTGCAGATCGGCTTTCAGGCGTTCGATGTCCTCGCCTTTTTTGCCGATAACCATGCCCGGACGTGCGCTGTACACCGTGATACGCGCATTCTTGGCAGGCCGCTCGATAACGACGCGGGAAACGGCAGCCTGGGACAGTCGCTCTTTCAGGTATTCGCGAACCTTGATGTCTTCGAGGAGCATCCCGGCGAAGTTCTTGTTGTTCGCGTACCAGCGGGAAGCCCAATTGCGGTTGAACGCAAGACGGAACCCGATCGGGTGGATTTTTTGGCCCATGCTTTACTTCCTTCCGTCGCCGACCGTGACATAAACATGGCACGTCGGTTTCAAGATTTGTACGCCCCGGCCTTTGGCGCGCGCGGAGAAGCGCTTCATCACCGGACCTTTTTCGACGTAAATCCGGGTGACCTTCAGTTCGTCGATATCAGCGCCGTCATTGTGCTCGGCGTTGGCGATTGCCGACTCCAGCACTTTGCGGATGATGACCGCGCCCTTTTTCGGGGAGAAACCCAGAATGTTGAGCGCGTTTTCCACCGTCTTGCCGCGGATCAGATCCGCAACAAGCCGGCCCTTTTGCGGCGAAAGCCTGACGCCGATCAGTTTAGCTGTGGTATCCATATCGATAACCCTTATTTCGCCGCCGGTGTCGGGGACGATTTCTTGTCAGCCGGCGATGAACCGCCTGCCTTCGAGTGGCCCTTGAACGTGCGGGTGTGGGCAAATTCGCCAAGCTTGTGGCCAACCATATTTTCCGTGACATATACCGGCACATGCTGCTTGCCGTTATGCACAGCGATGGTAAGGCCGACGAAGTCGGGCAGAACCGTAGAACGCCGGGACCAGGTTTTGATCGGGCGCTTGTCAGAACCGGCGCGAGCCGTCTCCACCTTCTGCATCAGGTGATGATCGACGAACGGGCCTTTTTTGATGGAACGTGACATGTTTATCCCTTACGCCGTAGCTTTCGCATTGCGGCGACGAACGATCATGCCGCTGGTGCGTTTGTTCTTGCGCGTCTTGTAACCCTTACACATGACGCCCCAGGGACTGACCGGCGCCTGAGCGGCCGCCGTACGTCCTTCACCACCACCGTGCGGGTGATCGATCGGGTTCATTGCAACACCCCGAACCGTCGGGCGGATACCGCGCCAACGGACACGACCGGCCTTGCCGATGGATTCCAGCTGATGTTCTTCGTTACCCACCTCACCGATGGTGGCGCGGCAGTTGACATGCACTTTGCGGATTTCACCCGAGCGCAGACGCAGCTGGGCGTATTCGCCTTCACGGGCCAGCAGTTGCACCGAGGTGCCTGCAGCACGCGACAGCTGTGCGCCTTTACCCGGCAGCATTTCCACGCAGCAGATCGTCGAGCCGACAGGAATGTTGCGCAGCGGCAGGGCGTTACCCGCCTTGATCGGAGCTTCGGGTCCGGAAATCAGCTGCATACCGGCGGTCACGCCACGGGTGGCGATCACATAACGGCGCTCGCCGTCGGCGTAACACAGCAACGCCAGATGCGCGCTACGGTTCGGATCGTATTCAATCCGCTCAACCTTGGCCGGAATGCCGTCCTTGTTGCGCTTGAAGTCGACCATGCGGTAATGCTGCTTGTGTCCGCCGCCCTGGTGACGCATCGTGACGCGACCATGAGCATTGCGACCGGCCTTTTTCGACTGGCTCTTCACCAGTTTAGCGACCGGCTTGCCTTTGTGCAGACCTGGGGTGACTACCTTGACCAGGCCGCGACGGCCCGGAGAAGTCGGTTTGACTTTGACTAACATTACTTCACCTCCCCTTCAGCAAAGGTGATTTCCTGGCCCGCCTTGAGGCAGACGTAGGCTTTTTTCCATGAGCTGCGACGGCCGGTAAACTTGCCGAAGCGCTTTTCCTTGCCGCGTACGTTAACGATGCGGACCTGCTCAACTTCGAGCTTCTCGTCCTTCTTGCTCAGCATCGTTTCGACAGCAGCCTTGATTTCCGGCTTGGTCGCATCACGGGCAACGCGGAACACCACCTGGTTGTTCTTTTCGCCGACGAGCGTGCTCTTCTCGGAGATCACGGGGGCGAGCAGGATTTGCGCCAGACGTTCTGTGCTGAATGCGCTCATGCCAGCAGCTCCTCGATTTTGCCCACGGCGCCTTTGGTGATCAGCACATTGCTGTGCCGGATCAGGCTGACCGGATCGGCATGGCTGACATCAACCACCATGACGTTGGGCAGGTTGCGCGACGACAGCCGCAGATTCTCGTCCATGCTGTCGGTAATGATGAGCACGTCATCCATGCCCATGCCCTTCAGCTTGCTGGCGAGCAGTTTGGTTTTCGGTGCCTCGATGGTGAACGAATCCACCACCGACAGACGGTCTTCGCGGGCCAGCTGCGAGAGAATCGACATCAGGCCGGCGCGGTACATCTTGCGGTTCAGCTTGTGCGAGTAATTCTCGTCGGGCGAGTTCGGGAAAGTCCGGCCGCCGCCACGCCACAGCGGGCTGGAGGTCATACCGGCGCGGGCGCGGCCCGTGCCTTTTTGACGCCAGGGCTTCTTGGTCGTGTGGGTAACCGTGCCGCGGTCCTTCTGGGCCCGCGTGGCCAGTCGTGCGTTGGCGAGGTAAGCGGTGACCACCTGGTGCACCAGCGCCTCGTTGTACTCACGGCCGAATGCAGCATCAGAAGCCGCCAGTTTCGCGGTCGGCTTGCCTTGATCGTTAATGACGTTAAGTTCCATTTAGCGTCGCCTCACTTCTTAGCCGGGGCGGCTTTGCCGCCCTGTTTGACTGCCGGGGGACGCCGTGTACGAACCGCAGGACGGACCATCACGTCGCCGCCGCGTGAACCGGGAACAGCGCCGCGAATCAGCAGCAGGTTGCGCTCGACATCAATGCGCACGATCTGCAGCGACTGCTGGGTCCGTGTCACCGCGCCCATGTGGCCGGGCATCCGTTTGCCGGGGAATACGCGACCGGGATCCTGAGCCATACCGATTGAACCCGGCTTGTTGTGCGAAACCGAGTTACCGTGGCTGGCGCGATTCGAAGAGAAGTTGTGACGCTTGATGACACCGGCAAAACCTTTGCCCTGCGACACACCGGTCACATCAACGTATTGTCCGACTTCGAAAATGGTTGCGGGCAGCGCAGTACCGGCTTTCAGTTCAGCCAGTTTCTCGGGGGTCACCGTGAATTCACGCATCACCCGGCCAGCCTCGACACCCGCTTTCGCGAAATGTCCGGCAGCAGCCTTGACCACGCGCGTCGCGCGTCGCTTGCCGAATGCAACCTGGACAGCCGAATAGCCGTCCGTCTCGGGCGTTTTAACCTGGGAGACGCGGTTGTTCGACACGTCAACGACTGTCACCGGAATGGTGTCGCCGTCATCGGTGAATACCCGCGTCATGCCGACTTTGCGGCCGACGAGTCCTAAGCTCATATTCTAATTACCTTTTTTAAAAAGGCGCCGACTTCAATTGGCCGGCACTTCTGTTTAACAACCGGACGCCGTAGCATCCGTTACCACCGTTTTACAGCTTGCGTTCTACAGCTTAATTTCTACGTCCACGCCAGCGGGCAGATCCAGCTTCATAAGCGCATCGACCGTTTTATCGGTCGGGTCGATAATGTCCATCAGGCGCAGGTGACTGCGAATTTCCAGCTGCTCGCGCGACGTCTTGTTGACGTGCGGCGAACGCAGCAGATCGAAACGTTGTTTGCGGGTCGGCAGCGGAATCGGGCCTTTGACCACGGCACCGGTGCGTTTCGCGGTATCGACGATTTCGAGCGCGGACTGATCGATCAAACGATAGTCAAACGCTTTCAGGCGGATACGGATTTTCTGACTTTTAAGGGCGGCCATGTCGGTTACTCAATGATTTTCGCGACGACGCCGGCGCCGACGGTCCGGCCACCCTCGCGGATGGCGAAACGCAGACCCTCTTCCATCGCGATCGGCTGAATCAGCGCAACCGTGATCGAAATGTTGTCACCAGGCATCACCATCTCCG
>JBILYA010000096.1:0-7291 GCA_044378065.1 Burkholderiales bacterium
CTGCCGCACCACCTTGTTCGCTGCGGGCAGCATTTCCTTGACCGCGGCAATGCCGGCTTCAATGGTCTTGCGCGTCCCGCCGGACTCCTGCATCACAAAGGTCTTCAGGCGGTCACTGACGTCAAGGCCCTCTTCCTTCATCAGCCCCTTGATCTGGTTGCGCTCGCAGCCGAGGCCGATGATGAGCGCGCCGGCGAGATTGGCGTGGCGCGCATAACCTGCCATCGTCCGCCGCAGCAGATCCATCGGCTCACCGGTCATTTCCATGCCGCAACCGGTGCCGTGGGCAAATGCGCAGACGCCGTCGATATTCGGATATTCCGCCAGGCGCTCCGGCGTGAAGTATTCGGCAATCTTGTGCGCCACCGTCGCCGAGCAGTTCACCGTCGCCAGCACACCAAGGTAATTTCGCGTCGCGACCTGACCGTTGGCGCGGACAATACCCATGAAACTCGCACGCTCTGCTTCGGCAAACATCTGCTCCGGCTGGTAGTCGCGGGCATAGGCGTAATCGCGGTCAAATTCACGGAATTCGAGGTTGTGCGAATGCACGTAAGTACCGGCAGGAATATCCGCTGATGCAAAACCGATGGTCACCGCATACTTCAGGATGGGTTCGCCCTTCTGGATCGCGCGAGCGGCAATCTTGTGCCCGGCAGGTACCTGGCTTTTTGCGGTCAGGCCGCCATCCAGTTTGGTACCGATGGCGATATCGCCGCGCGCAATCAGCACATTGTCGTTTTCATGCAGGCGGATCACCGGACCCGAGGCCGGTTTGTCCTTGTTGATGTGTATGACGCCGTCATCCATGAATCTTTCTCCTGAAATTGCATTAGCGCCGGTGCTTCCCGACGCCACTTTACCGGTGCTGCGTTACCGAAACGCCGCTTACTTTTTGCTGAATGCCGCCTTTAACTCCGATGACATTGGAATATCCAGCGACTTGTTCGCCGATCCCAGTGGAATCGGTTTCGTAAACCATTTGTCGTACCACTCCTGCGCTTTGCCGGATGCAGCCGCTTCACCGACAACGCCATCCACCACCGCCTTCATCGCCGCATCATCACGGCGGTATGCAATGGCGATCGCTTCGTTGGAAAGCTGATCGGGAAGAATGACGTAGTCATCGGGCGTCGACAACCCCGCGCGCTGCACAGCCAGCAGGACTCTGTCACGCGCGTAACCGGCAACCCAACCCAGTTGCAACTGACTCAAGGCAGCATCGCCGCCGACAGCCTCTTCCAGCTTCCAGGCGCCGCCGGATTTCTTCAGATAGTCATTGATCGTCCCGGTCGCTGTTGTGCCCTTGAGCAGCACCACTTTTTTGCCTTTGAGCTGATCGAGACCGGTAACACCATCCTTTTTCCGGACCATCATGCCAAGACCGCCGAAAAAGATCGGCCGGGAAAACGCCATCTGGTTCCTGCGCTCCGCCGTATCAGAAGTGCCGGAACAAAACAGGTCAACCGAACCTTCACCGACATAGGTCGTCATGCGGTCTACCGGCACTTCCATATACGCAATCTTTAGCTTGGCCATGCCCGGTTGAGCCAGCACCTTAGCCGCAATCGCGTTACAGAATTCGAGGCTGTAGCCGATGGGCTGTTTTTTCGCATCCAGGTAAGAAAATGGCGCTGCATCAACACGATAACCGATCAGTATTTGTCCGCGTCCCTTGATCTTGTCGAACGTGACCTGCGCGTGGGTCAGCACAGGAACCAAACCCAGCATCAGCAGCAAGGCAAAGCGCAGCATGACAATCCCCTTTGAAAAATCAGTCTCATATTCTATCCAACAACAAGGGGATGCGTCGGCCCGGCAGTTTTTGCCTGATCACGGCCGGAAGCGCCCGTTTGGCGATCCCCCTGCTTTGCAATTCGCGTTGGTACCGGTTATATCGTCGTTTTAAGGAAAACTTTCATCATGAACACACACCTCGTCCAGAACTGGAATGTCAGCAAGCCCGCAGCCCGCTCCCGCGGCGGTATCGTGGCGTCCCAGAACCGCATCGCCAGCGAGGCTGGCGCCCGTATCCTCGCCGCCGGCGGCAATGCCGTGGACGCCGCGGTCGCCACCGGCTTTGCACTGGCTGCCGTCGAGCCATGGAACAGCGGTCTTGGCGGTGTCGGTTTCATGATGGTTTATCTGGCCAAAGAAAACCGCGTTCATGTGGTCGACTTCGGCCCCATATCGCCGGCCGGATTGAATCCGGCCGACTATCCGCTGACCGGCGGCTACACCAGCGACCTGTTCACCTGGCCCACGGTCAAGGACGATCGCAATGTGCACGGGCCTATGTCGATTGCCATACCGGGTCATGTCGACGGTCTGGCCACGGCGCTGCAGACTTTCGGCAGCCTGCCTTTCCGCGAGGTGATGCAGCCGGCGATTGCGCTTGCCGACCAGGGTATCGCTGTTGACTGGTACCTGACGCTCAAAGTCGCCACCATGGCGCGCGAACTGGCGCAGTACCCGACCACCCGTGACATCTGGCTGCCCTGCGGCATGCCGCCGGTGACCGCTGCCGGTGCCCCGCTTGGACGATTGCAACTCTCCGGACTCGCCGCCACGCTGCGCCGCCTGGCCGACGCCGGACCGAGGGATTTCTACGAAGGCGAGATCGCCACCGGCATCATCCGCGACCTGCAGGCCATGGGCGGTAATCTGGCAGCGACGGACCTTAAAAATTTTCATGCACGCATCGTCGAGCCGATCGAGTCCGAATACCGGGGCGCGCAAATTGCACTGCCGCCGTCGCTCACTGCGGGCCCGACCATGCTGCGCGCGCTGGCACCGCTGCGCGATCTTCAATTTCAATCCGGAGGACCGCAGGCAGATGCATTTGTCGCCTACGCCAGCGCGCTGCGCGAGGCTTACGCTGAACGTCTCAATACTATGGGCGACAACAGCGACCGCCGCGACCCCTCCACCACCACACACCTCAATGTCATCGACCGGCACGGCAATATGGTCGCGCTGACGCAGACACTGCTGTCGGTGTTCGGCTCCAAGGTGGTGCTGCCCTCCAGCGGCGTATTGATGAACAACGGCATCATGTGGTTTGACCCGCGCCCCGGTTCGCCCAACAGCATCGCGCCGGGCAAACGCGCGCTGTCGAATATGTGCCCGCTCATCGTCCGCCGCGACGGCAAACCCTGGTTCTCGATCGGCGCTTCAGGCGGACGCAAGATCCTGCCTGCGGTCTATCAGATCAGTTCTTTCCTGATCGATCACGGCATGACGCTGGAACAGGCTTTCCACCAGCCGCGCATTGATGCCAGCGGCGGCGACACCGTCGGCGTCGATCCGCGCCATCCGCAGACCGTGCAATCGGCGCTGGCGGAACGGTTTCCGGTTGAAACCAACGAGCTCGTGGTCTATCCCACCAACTATGCCTGCCCCAGCGCCGTGTTCCGCGATCCCCGCTCAGGCGAGCATTACGGCATGACCGACGTCATGTCGCCATGGTCCGGAGCCGTAGCCACCTGAGTCAGCCCCCATAATACTGTATATAATTACAGTATTATGGAACCCACCAGCACCCCGCCCCGCAGATCTTCCCCATCGCGCCGGATTCCCATCGGCGTGCCGCTGTCACCCGTACTGAACCCGAACCGACAGGCACTGCCGCTGGGCGCAGGCCGGGTCGCCGCCGGCTTCCCGTCCCCGGCAACCGATCACGTCGAGCAGCGCCTGGATCTGAGCGAATACCTGGTGCTGCATCCCGAAGCGACTTTTTTTCTGCGCGTCAAAGGCGATTCGATGACCGGCGCGGGCATCCACCACGGCGACCTGCTGATCGTCGACCGGTCGCTGTCACCGGCATCGGGCCGCGTCGTCGTCGCCACGCTGAACGGAGAATTGACCGTCAAACGTCTGCACCGCAGCCGCGGCAAACTGACGCTGAAAGCAGAAAATCCGGCCTACCCCGACATCGCCGTGAACGACGAGCATGAATTCCAGATCTGGGGGGTGGTCGCGCACGTCGTGCACACGCCATGAATACGACCATCGCACTGGTCGACGGCAACAACTTTTATGTCTCCTGCGAACGGGTGTTCAATCCGGCGCTGGAACGCCGCCCGGTTGTCGTGCTGTCAAACAACGACGGCTGTGTAGTGTCACGGAGTAACGAGGCCAAGGCCCTGGGCATCCGGATGGGCGTGCCGTTTTTTGAAATCCGCAACTTCGTCAAAAGCCACGGTCTGATCTGGCTCAGTTCCAATTACGCGCTCTACGGCGACATGAGCGCAAGAATGATGGCGCTGCTCGACGAGTTCGCACCGCGCCAGGAAATTTATTCGATCGATGAATGTTTTCTCGATTTCACCGGAATGCCGGGGAAAGTCAGTGATCATGGCCGCGCCATACGCTGCCGCGTGCGCCAATACCTCGGCATTACCACCTGTACCGGCATCGGTAAATCCAAAACACTTGCCAAACTGGCAAATCACGTCGCCAAGACCCATCGGCAATATCAGGGCGTCTTTGACTGGGAAGAATTATCGCTGCCAGAACAGGATGCACTGATGGACACGCTGGATGTCGGCGAAATCTGGGGCATCGGCCGCAGACTCGCGCCGCAGCTGCAGGCGATGTGTATCCGCAGCGTGCTTGACATGAAACGTGCAAATACCACGTTGATGAGAAAACGGTTCAACGTACTGCTGCAGCGTACCGTTGCCGAGCTCAACGGCGAATCGTGTATGAGTCTGGATGACGTCGCAGAACGTAAATCACAGATCCTCGCCAGCCGGAGCTTCGGCAGGCCGGTGACGGCGTTGCAGGAATTACGTGAAGCCGCATCCAGCCACATTATCCGCGCAGCGGAACGGCTGCGGGCGCAACAATCGTCCTGCTCGCAGGTGACGGTGTTCATACATACCAACCGGTTCCGCAGTGACGACGCCCAATACAACCCCGCCATACTGGTGCCGCTCACTGTCGCGACCGACGATACCCGGCGGCTGATTGCCGCGGCGATGTCGGGCCTGGAAAGCATTTACCGCCCGGGATTCCGCTACAAGAAGATCGGCGTCATGCTGACAGGATTACAAGCCGCACATGCCATCCAGAAAGACCTCTTCTGCGCCGCCGAGCGACCACGCGCCACCCGCCTGATGACTGCCATGGACCGCATCAACAGGATCTACGGCATGAACACCGCCACGTTTGCCTGCGCGGGAATCAGCCAGCCTTGGCGCATGCAGACCGCACAAAAATCACAACGTTACACAACGTCCTGGAATGAGTTGCCGCAGGCCGGCTGAAAACCGCTGAATTTTCAGCGACGGTTCGCCGCAGCACTGCCCTGCCACAGATGCGCGCGCCAGATCCAGGCAATCAGCGCCGTCAGCAATAGACCGAAAAGACTGTACGCCGTGGCCATAATGCTGTAGCCGAAATGGGCAATCAGTTGCCCCGCCAGCAGCAGGCCGGGCAGATTGCCGTAAATCGCCAGCATGCGGATGCCCATAATGCGACCGCGATAGCGCTCATCTGAAGTACGCAGCAGCAGCGTGCTGATCGGGATCAAGCCCATGGTCTGCATGATGCCGGCAATGAATAACAGCGGAATACCTTCCGCCGGACTGTGCGTCTGCGCGAACAGCAGCAGCATGCCCAGCCAGGCTGCGCCGAAGACCAGCATTGCACGCGCCGGCGCAAAAGAACCGCCGAAGCGGCTCATGATGATGGATCCGATCAGCGCACCGCCTGCCGCTGCGGCCACCATCGTACCCAGCGTAGTCTGGCTCGCACCGTAAACCTCCTTGGCGACATAAGGCATCAGCCCGGTAAACAGCGGAAATGCGGTGAGGTTCAGCAGGAAAGCAAAAAACATCGTTGCGCGAAGATGCGGCGCACGCCAGACATAACTCATGCCCTCCTTCAGATCGCGCCAGGGCGTGGCCTGCTGCACAGTGGACTTGTGACTGGCACTGCGCGACTCGATCACGCGGGTGCTCAACAGCAGGCTGATGCCGTAGAAGATGACTACAAAGACATAGGCCCAGGACATGCCCAGCACCGCAACGAGGCCCGCACCAGTCAGCGCACCGGCGATACGCGCCGAATCCTGCGTGGTGCGCTGGATGCTCATCGCCGGCATCAGATGCGCCGGCGGCACGGTTTCGCCAACCAGCGCCGTGCGCATACCGATGTCCGAAGGTTTGACCAGGCCGAGGACGGCCGTAGTCATCAACACCAGCGTCGGCGTCACCGCACCCATAAATGCGGCGACCATCAGCACCGAGGCCAGCATCGCATACAGGCCGCGCATCGCGCAAAGCAGGATGCGGTGGCCAATACGGTCCCCCATCACGCCGAACATCGGCGACAGCAGCGTGCCGACATACTGCAGCGAAGCAAAGACCGTCAGCATCAGCACCGACCGGGTCTCGACCAGCACGTACCAGCCGAGAATCAGCATTTCCATTTCCATCGCCCAGGACGCGGCCAGATCGGCCGGCCATTGGAAACGGAAGGCACGGACACGAAACGGCGCCAGCGCCGAAGTGCTCCCTGCTTGTGCGGAAGCAGTCATCGACTCAATCGAGCAGCATCAGCCAGTCAACCGCGGTGACGCCCTGCGCCCCGGCAAGAACGGGATTGAGATCAAGCTCCTCCAGTCGCGAACCGGCTGCTGCACCGAATTGCGACACCGCACTGATCATCCGCGCCACCGCCTGTTTGTTAACCGGCGGCTTGCCGCGCACACCATCGAGTACTACCCGGCTCTTCAGCTCATCGAGCATGCGCATCGCTTCGCCTTCAGTCACCGGCGCGACGCGGAACACCACATCCTTGAACACTTCAATCAGCACACCACCCAGACCCACCATCACCACGGGACCGAAGGAAGCATCGCGCTTAAGGCCAATCACCAGTTCCACATCGCCCTGCGCCATCGCCTGCACCAGTACGCCGCTGATCCGTGCGTCTGCCTTGTAGTCTTTGGCGTTGGCGACCAGTTGACCGAATGCTGTGCGGACTGCATCCGCGTCTTTCAGATTCAGCACAACCCCTTTCGCCTCGGTTTTATGCGGAATGTCGGGCGATTCGATTTTCAGCACCACCGGATAACCCAGCGACTGCGCGGCAGCGACCGCCTCATCCGCCGTTGTCGCCAGCTTTGCGGCAGCCGTCTGCACGCCGCAGCTTTGCAGCAGCGCTTGCCCTTCAAGACTCGACACCGCACCGGACTGTGCCGGCAGTTTCAGTTTCGGCGGCTGCAAGACGGCGCGCGCAGCGGCATCGTCCATCCAGTTACGCCGGGCTTCGGCATAACGAA
>JBILYA010000097.1:0-7266 GCA_044378065.1 Burkholderiales bacterium
CTGGTGATGATCAGCGCAACCTCGGTGGTGCATCCGCTGCTCTACAAATCGCGTTTTGATGTGGTGAGAGATTTCAGCCCAGTATTGCAGGTGACGCAACAGGGCTACAACATGGTGGTGAATCCGGCCGTGCCGGCGAAGACGGCGCTTGAACTGGTGGCTTATCTGAAAGCCAATCCGGGTAAGCTCAACTACAGTTCCTCCGGCATCGGTAGCCTGATCCATATGAGCGGTGAGTTGTTCAAGATCGCTACTGGCACGCAGATGACGCATGTGCCGTACAAGGGCATGGGCGCGGCCTACGCCGATCTGATTGGTGGTCAGGTGCAGGTGGGCTTCCCGACTATCATTTCATCGGTGCCGCATGTCAGGGCGGGGCGCCTGCGTTCACTGGCGGTGACGCCCGGTAAGCGTGTTCCCGCGCTGCCCAACGTGCCGACCTTTGCCGAAGCTGGCATCAAGGGTGTCGTGGTTACCAACTGGTATGGGATCATCGCACCGAAAAAGACGCCGAAACCGGTGATTGACCGCATTGCCGCGGATGCTGGTAAGGCGATGCAGGATCCGGAAATGATCAAACGCCTGCTGGCCGATGGCTCGGAGGCGATGGTCGGCACCCCGCAGCAGTTTGGCGACCTGATTCAGTCGGAAACAAAGTTGTGGAGCGGGGTGATCAAGAGGGCGGGTATCAAGGGTGAGGGTGACTGATAGACCCGCGGTCGTTACTTTGAAGTCATAAAAATAACCGGATGCAATGCTCGCCCTTAGGGCGTAGGAGAGGAAATCTTGTTCATGACATGGTTCCGCAAAAGCGGATGGCATCACGCTTGGATCATTCTGGCCGCGGCCTGCGTGCTGAGCATCATCAGTCGTGCCGATTCGGCATCGTTTGCCGTACTCGTTGACCCGCTGGCCGACAAATTCGGCTGGAAGCGCGGCGAGATCGGCTTTGCCTATTCGCTTGCCTTTCTGTGCAGCATGCCGGCAATGCTGGTGTTCGGCTGGCTAGGCGACCGCTTGAGCGCGCGCACGCTGATGCTCGGTGCGTCGCTGATGATCTCAGGCGGCACGGTCATGCTCGGCATGATTCATGAACTGTGGCATCTCTATGTGATCTACGGCGTTTTTGTCGGTGCACTCGGCAATGCTGCATTTGTGGTGCTGATCCCGGTAATCATCACCCGCTGGTTCCACAAGAATATGGGTCTTGCCCTCGGCATTTACTGGGCCGGACTGGGTCTGGGCCCGGTAATTTTTGCGCCGCTATTCCGCTGGATGATCGAGACCCGGGGCTGGGAATCGGCGTTCATGGTGATCGGCGCGTCTTTCGGCGTCATCCTGCTGTTTTTTTCCTGGTTTATCCGCACCAGTCCTTCTGAAATGGGTATGACGGCCTACGGCGCCGTCGAAGAGACGGCTGAGCAAAAAAAATCCGCAGGTCCTGCCATCAGCCTGCGTTCCGTGCTGGCGAAAAGGCCGGTATGGCTGCTGATGGGCTGTCACCACCTTGGTTGCGCGGGTCATGCGGTGGTTCTGGCCCATGGCGTGTCAATGGCCACCCACCACGGCATTCCGGGACTGCAGGCGGCCGGTGTGCTGAGCACGATTGCCGGCGTTTCGATTTTCAGCCGGTTCAGTTTTTCACTGCTCACCGAACGATTCGGCGGGAGGACCATTCTGTCAGGGGCGATCTTCGGGCAGAGCCTGTCGATCCTGTTGCTGCTGTTCGCTCATGAGGTCTGGCACTTCTACTGCTTCGCGGTGGTTTTCGGCCTGTGTTATGGCGGCGAGATGGTCGGATTCCCGATCATCAACCGCCAGTTGTTCGGGCCGAAGGCGCCGCTGAGTTCGATCTTCTCCTTTGAGATGATCGGCGGCAGCACCGGGATGGCGCTTGGTGGCTGGATCGGCGGGGCGCTGTTCGATCACTCGGGTAACTACACCTCGGCAATTTGGGTTGCTTCGTGTATCGGCTTTTTGTCGATCCCGCTGGCGCTGTGGCTGCCGCGGCACAAGCACACGACTGTTGCCGCTGCGGCCTGAGGCCGGGGCCTTGCGCCCCGGTTTGACGCCCTTGTTTGAAGGTGCTGCTTACCGGCCTTTATAGACCGGCTTGCGTTTCTCGACGAAGGCGAGCGCGCTTTCGCGGAAATCTTCCGACAGATGCAGCGTGCGCGGACGGATGGAATAGGCCTTGGCTTCGATGTGCTCCAGATCCGAGCGCCGTGCTTCAACCATCGCGCGCACCGCGAGCGGGGGATTGTTCAGCACCTGTTCGGCGAGTTCCTTCGCGACCTTCATGTGCTCGCCGTTTTCAGCAAGGCGGGTCAGCAGGTTCACACGCTGCGCTTCTTCGGCGTTCCATATGCGGCCGGTAAAACACACATCATCGGCGAACACGCCGGCACCGCGCTGCGTCAGCATCATCCAGAACGGCGTCGCGTCGATGCCGCGGGCGATTTCAGTCACTTGGAACTTGGCATCCTTGCTCGCCACCGTCATGTCGCAATACAGCGCGATGCGCAGGCCGACGCCGTAGCAATAGCTGTGCATCGCTGCGATGATCGGTTTGGCATGCGGCGGCTTGAAGAAGGGATGGCGGATATTGCCTTCGCGTGCAGAAGGGCCACCGAGTTTCTTTAACTCTTCTTTCGGGCGCAGCTGGCGCTGCTTGACGTCGGCGCCGCTGCAGAAGGCGCGGCCGTTGCCGGAGAGGATGGCGATCATCGCTTCTTCATCGTCATAGAAGGCATACAGCGCATCACACAGCGCGAGACTCATCTCGTCGGAAATGGCATTGAGTTTTTCGGGACGGTTCAGCGTGATGTAGCCGATCTGGCCTTCACGGGTGTATTCGACGAGGGACATGCTGTTCTCCTGGATAAGTCGCGCCCCGCATTGTCCATAAATTGCGACGGCGGGGAAATGATTCAACCACATTGTGGTAAAGCACCGGCATAGTGCGGTCTCACGGTATATATTCGCAGGTCCCCGAAACATGAACACGGCAGCACCTGTCACCGCAATGAATCAGCCCACGAACTGGACCCGTTTTTATTCCCCCAAATCCATCGCCGTCGTCGGCGCGACGGATGACACCCGGCGCTTCGGCGGAAGGCTGATGCGGCAGGTGGTCAAATTCGGTTACGCCGGACGCATCCTGCCGGTGAACCCGCGACTCACTGAACTGAATGGCCTGAAGTGTTACCCGAGCGTCAGTGCGCTGCCGGAAACGCCGGATCATGTTGGTGTGGTGATTGCGCCGGATCGTGTCATCGACGTGCTGCGCGAATGCCATGCCATCGGCGTGCAGTGCGCGACGGTTTTTACCGCCGGATACGCTGAAACCGGCAACGAGCAGGGCCGTAAACTGCAGGAAGAACTGGTGCGCTTCACCCGCGAAACGGGGCTGCGTGTGATGGGCCCGAACTGCAATGGCCCGGTGAACTTCATTGACCGTTTTTCCTTCTCCGCCGGTTATGCGGTGTCGAGCCTCAGTGAGCCTTCGGGTAACGTCGGCCTGGTCAGCCAGAGCGGCGGGCTGGGTCAGACCAATGTGATGTGGCGCGCGATCAAGGCCGGCGTGCACATGAGTTATCAGGCGAGCTGCGGCAACGAGGCCGATCTCACCGTCGTCGATTTCGCGCGCTTCATGCTCGAAGGCGATCAGACCGATGTGGTGATGATGGCGCTGGAAGCCATCCGCGACGGCAAGGCCTTCATGGATCTCGCGCAATACGCGGCCGAGCGAGAAAAACCGCTGATCGTGCTCAAGTTCGGCATTACCGATGCCGGCAAACAGGCTGCGGCCTCGCATACTGGCGCAATCACCGGCTCGGACGATGTGTTCAGCGCCGTTTGCAAGCAATACGGCGTGATCCGCGTCAATGACTGCAATGAGCTCTATGAGCAGGCCATCGTGCTGCGCCAGAAAAAACGCAAGCTACCGAAAGGGCGGCGTGCAGCGTCGATGTCGCTGTCCGGCGGCAATGTCGTGCAGATGGCCGACGTTGGTACGCATCTGGGTTTGAGCTGGCACAACTACACCACCAAAACCGACGACCGCCTCGGCGAGCTGATCCCGGGCTACGGCAAAGTCAGCAACCCGACCGACATGACCTCGCTGGCCACCGGCCAACCGGAGATATACCGTAAGGCGATGGAAATCATCAGCGAAGACGACAACGTCGATGTGATGATCCCCGTATTCACCTTCGCGCCGCGTGCCGATCTGGAACATGCCGCGAAGCTGTCGCGTGACGCCGCCAAGCCGCTGGTGCTGCTGGTGACCGGCGGCTGCCATGACGATCCGACCCTGACCGTCGACAGTCTGGTGGCGATGGGCGCTTCGGCTTACCGCAACACCGTCGATACACTGCGTTATGTGCGAACGGCGATCGGTTACCGAGAATTCCTTGAAGTGCGCCAGAAGCAGGGCAAGCCGCTGCGGCCGCAGGGTATCGATCAGGCGGCAGTGGGAAAAACACTCGCCGCCGCCGGCAATCGCACGCTGACCGAACGTGAAGCCAAGCAGCTGCTGGCGCAATACGGCCTGCCGGTACCGCAGGAGTTGCTGGCAACCACTGCGGATGAGGCGGCAGCCCATGCCCGCGGCATCAACGGCCCGGTAGCGCTGAAAATCGAATCCGAAGACATTGCCCACAAAACCGAAGCCGGGGCGATCCGCCTCAACGTAAGCGGTGGGGCGGCATTGCGCCAGGCCTATGACGACGTGCTGGCCGCGGCAAAGCGTTACAAAGCCGATGCGAAGATTGCCGGCGTGCTGGTGCAGGAAATGGTGCCGCGCGGCGCCGAGATGATGCTGGGCATCGTCCGCGACCCGGTATTCGGGCCGCTGGTGGCGGTGGGCTTCGGAGGGATTTATGTCGAGGTCATGCGCGACATCACCTTCCGCGTGCCGCCGGTGGATGCACCGACCGCCCGTGAAATGCTCGGTGAATTGCGCGGTTACAAGATCCTCGAAGGCGTGCGCGGCATGGCCCCGGCGGATATTGAAGCACTGGTGGACTGCATCGTGCGGCTGTCATGGCTGGCCCATGACCACGGCGATGCGATCCGCGAACTGGACGTCAACCCGTTGACCGTACTGGCCAAGGGTGCAAAAGTGGTCGACGCGCTGTTGGTCGCCGGCCGCGACAACTGATTGGCCCCAAGCCTTCAGCCCTGAAATTCATCGAAGGAGGAGAGTCATGTTCACATTCAAACGTCATGCCGCAGTAGCTGCGGTGATCGCGCTATCCTGCGCTGCCTTCAGCACAGGCGCGCTGGCGCAGGCATACCCGAGCAAACCCATCCGCATGATCCTGCCGTTTCCGGCGGGCGCCCCCAGCGATCTGGTGGGCCGCTTCATCGGCCAGAAAATGGGCGAGCAGATGGGCTACAACATGCTCCCCGACAACCGCGTCGGCGCCGGCGGTACGCTGGCACTGTCATTGGCTGCCACTTCACCGTCCGACGGTTATACCGTGCTGGTGACATCACCGACGATCGCCATCAGCCCGGCTTTGTATAAAAAACTCAGTTATGACGCAGTCAAGGATTTTGCGCCGGTTGCGCGTCTGGCCGCGATCGAAAACGTGATGGTGGTGCATCCGTCAGTGCCCGCCAAAACGCTGAAGCAGTTCATCGACCTGGCCAAGTCGAAGCCGGGTGTTCTCAATTACGGTTCGGGCGGTGCCGGCACTACCAACCATCTTGCCAACGAACTGCTGAAATACCTGCAGAAGATCAACGTGGTCCACGTCCCCTACAAAGGTGCGACGCTGGCGACTGTTGCCGCGATCAGCGGGGAAGTCGATCAGACCATTGTGTCGGTGGCGTCGATTCTGCCGCTGATCAAGCAGAACAAAGTGAGGCCGATTGTCGTGCTGTCGGAAAAACGAGTGAACAACCTGCCGGATGTGCAGACTTCGACAGAGGCGGGTTATCCGGAATTCAAGATGTCGATCTGGTACGCGATGTTTGCGCCGGCCAACACGCCGCGCGACATCATCAACAAGCTGAGCACGGAAGCGCAGAAGGCGCTGGATTCGAAAGACCTGCGCGCAACGCTGGATTCGCAGAGCATCAATCCCTGGTATGGCACGCCGGAGCAGCTCGGTGCCTTGCTGAAAACCGAGATCCCGCGCTACGCGACCATTGTCAAAAGCGCTGGCATTCAGCAGCAGTAAAACCTTTTTCAACCAAGAGAGATTCATCATGTCGAAAACGTCCGCCGCCGGCGCCTTGCTGGACGCCGACCATCCTGATTTCCTCCGCATCACCCCCGAGGAAGCCACCGTACTCGGCCAGCGTGCGCTTGAAGCCGTCGGTTACAGCGGTGAAGACGCCCGCATCACCATCGACCAGCTCGTCGACAACTCGCTGTGCGGCTACCGCTTCGCAGGCCTGCCGCGGGTGCTGGCCATCGCCACCGACGTCAAGACCAAGCAGCTGCGCAAACCGGTGAGCATCGTCCGCGAGACGCCGGTGTCGGCGTTGGTCGACGGCGGCAACAACATCGGTTACGTCGCGGCCTATCGTGGCGCCGAAATCGCTATCCAGAAGGCCAAGGTTTCGGGCATGGCCACGGTCGGCGTGTTCAACAGCTACTACAGCGGCCGCAACGCCTATTTTGTCGAGAAGATCGTGCGCGCCGGACTGGTGGCTTTCCACAGCTCCGCGGCTTCACCGCGGGTACTGCCACCGGGTGCCGCCAAGCCGATGCTCGGTACCAATCCGATCTGTTTCGGCTTTCCGTCGGTTCCGGAACCGGTGGTGGTGGACATGGGCACCGCGTCCTTCATGTGGGGCGAAGTCATGCTGCATGCCCATCTTGGCGAGCCATTGCCGGAAGGCGTGGGTTTTGACGAACAGGGCCGGCCGTCCACCGACGGCAAAGCAGTACTGAAGGGCGGTGTTGCCCCCTTCGGCGGCCATAAGGGCTACGGGTTGTCGTTCGCGGTCCAGGCGCTGGGCATTCTTGCCGGTTCGCATCTGGCCCACGGCAACGTCCGCGACTACGCCTTCCACTTCTGGGCGGTCGATCCGGAGATCATGCTGCCCGGCGGTGAATTCCCGAAACGCATGGCCGAGTATGTGAAGCAGATCAAGGACACGCCCAAGCAACCCGGCGTCGACGAGATCCGCATCCCGTCCGAGCGCGCGTTCCGTGAGCGCGTACTGCGACGGAAGCAGGGGATTCTGGTCGACAAGAAGGTGGTGGAGTCATTGAAGACCATCGCTGCCGGTGGAATGATTGAATAT
>JBILYA010000098.1:0-7212 GCA_044378065.1 Burkholderiales bacterium
CCACCGAGAGCCGGTACGAATACACCGGGCGACCGGCCTGCTTCGGAATGAAGTAATACATCATGCCGAGGAAGCCCGCGGTCAGGAAGAAACCCACCGCATTGTGACCGTACCACCACTGGACCATCGCGTCCTGGACACCGGCATACGCCGAGTAGGACTTGGTCAGCGAAACCGGAACCGCCGCGCTGTTCACCAGGTGCAGCACTGCGACGGTGAGAATGAACGCGCCGAAGAACCAGTTGGCAACGTAGATATGCGGTGTCTTGCGCTTGAACACGGTACCGAAGAATACGATCGCATACGATACCCAGACCACGGTAATCAGCAGGTCGATCGGCCATTCCAGTTCCGCATACTCCTTGCCGCTGGTCATGCCCAGAGGCAGCGTGACTGCTGCCAGCAGAATGACCAGTTGCCAGCCCCAGAACGTCACGGCAGGCAACACCCCGCCGAAGAGCCTGGCATGGCAGGTTCGCTGCACCACGTAATAAGAAGTCGCAAACAGCGCCGATCCGCCGAACGCGAAAATAACCGCGTTGGTGTGAAGGGGACGCAGGCGGCCATAGGACAGCCAGGGTGCAAGATTGAGTTCAGGCCAGATCAGCTGTGCGGCGATCAGCACGCCGACAAGCATACCGACGATACCCCAGACAACGGTCATGATCGCGAACTGCCGGACCACGGTGTAGTTATAGGTTGATTGCGACTGCATGGAGGCTCCCTGCCAGATTGGTCACGGTGCAAGGATAGTCAGCGCCCCGTCCAGGGGTTTTGATCTACATCAACCCGCGGGCAGGCCAAAAGACTAAATTCGCCCTGCACCTCACCCAAAGGAGAACATTCATGTTCCGCAATATCATGGTTCCCATCGACGGATCCGCCCTTTCGCGCAAAGCAGTGAAAAAAGCCGTTGCCCTGGCGAAGCTGAGCGGCGCGAAAATCACCGGATTTCACGTCGCCCCGGCCTACAAATTCAATGTGTATGCCGACTACATCCCGCCCAATTTCGTCATGCCCAAGGATTTTGAAGCCCGCGCGCGAAAAGTGGCGGAAAAACACTTGGAAGTGGTGAAAAAAGAAGCTGCGGCAGCGGATGTCAAAGCCCAATGCTTTTTCGTCACCAGTGATTTTCCCGCCGACGCCATCGTCAAGGCCGTCAAGAAATACGGTTGCGACCTGGTGGTCATGGCCTCCCATGGCCGCAGCGGGCTTTCCAAACTCATTCTTGGCAGTGAAACCCAAAAAGTGCTGGCAAACACCACGACGCCCGTACTGGTAATGCGCTGAACTTGGCCGCGATTCGTTCAGTTCCGCCAGCCCGGTCCAATCGCGACCCGGCACATTCTTCCCTGCAATACGCCGCCCATCGCGGCGGCGTCCGTTGCGGGCAGTCCCGTTTCCCAGCTTACCCATCTGCAGTCACCCAGAGGCCGAAATGACCATTACTGAACGCATCGACAACATCACCCGCATCCCGCCGGAATTCCTGCACGCCAAACCGCCGGCGCCGAAAAGCGTGAAAATCGAAATTTCCCCGCGCTGCAATTACCGCTGCGGCTTTTGCGCGCTGCGCACCCGCGAAGTGCAGCCGAAATGGGATATGGATTTCGGGCTGTTCAAGCGCATCACCCGGGAAATGCGCGAAGCCGGCGTCGAGGAAGTCGGCATGTTCTATCTCGGGGAATCGTTCATGAACCCGCGCCTGCTGGTCGATTGCATCACCTATACCAAGCAGGAACTGGGCTTTCCTTATGTTTTCCTGACGTCCAATGCCTCGATGGCCTTTCCGGAGGCGCTGGAAGCCTGTATGAAAGCCGGACTGGATTCGCTCAAATGGTCGGTCAACGCCGCTGATGAGGAGCAATTCGAAAAAGTCATGGGCGTCGCCGGCCGCCTGTTCCATCGCGCCCTTGCCAACGTCCGCAGCGCCTGGGAAATTCGCGCCGCTGGCGGTTACAAAACCGGCCTCTACGCCTCATCGATCCGCTACGACGGCGAACAGCAGCAGAAAATGGAAGAGCTGTTGCATGAAAAGGTGCTGCCTTACGTCGACCAGCATTACTGGCTGCCGCTGTATTCGATGGGTGCATTTGCCATCCAGCGCGAGGAACAGCTCGGTTACCGGCCGACCGCGGGCAATCAAGGACGGATCGGTGCCTTGCGCGAACCCCTTCCCTGCTGGTCGGCCTTTACCGAAGGCCACGTCACTGCCGAAGGCAACCTGTCAGCCTGCTGTTTCGATGCCACCGCCAACTGGGCCATGGGCGACCTGAACAAAGTCTCCTTCATGGACGCCTGGAACTCGGACAGTTTCACGAAACTGCGCGCCGCCCACCTCAAACGCGATGTCCGCGGCACCGTCTGCGAGAACTGCATTGCTTACGGCTGATACCTCCTGCACTCAAACACCGCCGACACCTTCAGGCCTGACCATGAAATCGGAACTGCCGTGTTGGCAACTCCGCGGCAAAAAACTGCTGCCCGTCGTCCAGGGCGGCATGGGAGTCGGCATTTCCGCCCACCGGCTCGCAGGCCATGTTGCCGCACTGGGTGCGCTCGGCACGATTTCCAGCGTTGATCTGCGTCACCACCACCCCGACTTGCTGGCCCAATCAATCGATTGCCACGACCGTGAGACTCTGGATCGCATCAACCTGATTGCACTCGACCGCGAAATCGGTATGGCGCTCGGGATCGCAGCGGGACGCGGCGCCATCGCGGTCAACATCATGAAGGCCGTGGCGGCTCATGCCGCCTATGTCCGGCAATCCTGCGAAAGCGGCGCACACGCGATCGTCATGGGCGCCGGATTGCCGATCGATTTGCCGGAAATGACCCGTGATTTCCCCGAAGTGGCGCTGATCCCCATCCTGTCGGATGCGCGCGGCGTCAACATCATCGTCAAAAAATGGCTGCGCAAGCAGCGGCTGCCCGACGCCATAGTCATCGAGCATCCGCGATATGCCGGCGGCCATCTCGGCGCGACCAAGATCGAGGAGATCGGCGACCCGCGCTTCGACTTCGAACGGGCACTGACCGAAATTCTCGAACTGCTGCGCGGCATGGGGCTGGAAAGCGAAAAGATACCGCTGATTCCCGGCGGCGGCATCCACACTCACGGGCAGATTCGCGCTCTGCTGCAAATGGGCGCGGCCGCGGTGCAGATCGGCACGCCTTTCGCCGTCACCGAGGAAGGCGACGCTGATATCGCATTCAAACGTGTTCTGGCAGAAGCGAAACCCGAAAACATCGTCACCTTCATGAGCGTCGCCGGCCTGCCGGCGCGCGCCGTGCTGACGCCATGGCTGAAAAATTACCTCGGCCGCGAAAAAGCCCTGCAGTCCCACGCCAAGGCCGACCAGCGCCGCTGTGTGCAGGGACTCAACTGTCTGACCATGTGCGGACTGCGCGACGGCATTGCCTCAGCCGGGCAGTTCTGCATCGATACGCGTCTCGCCTATGCACTCAAGGGCGACGTCAAAAAGGGCCTGTTCTTCCGTGGCTCAGAGCCGCTGCCGTTTGGCGCAGCCATCCGGCCCGTGGCTGACCTGCTGCAATACCTGATGACCGGTACGGCGCCGCACCCTGTCTGACTCCGAAATCCGGTAGCACTCAGCCCATCATCCAGGGCTGCGGATTGCGGGTCAGCGCAACCGCCACAATGTAGAAAAAAACCGCCTGCGCCAACAGCCAGGCCGCCATCCGAATCGGTCGCGAGCGGCCCGGGCGCAGCGCAATCATGCCGAGCCCGATGTAGGCCACAAGAGCGAGCACCTTGGCCGTCAGCCACCCTGCCGCAAACGGATATTGTCCGGTCATCAACGCCATGGTCAGCGCGCTCGCCAGCAGCAGCGTATCGACGACATGCGGCAGCGTTCTCACCCAGCGCAGTTGCAGCAGCGGCGACGCTCGCAGCACCCACACGCCACGCAACACAAAAAGCGCATAGCTGACCGCCACACAGCTCACGTGTATCAGTTTAAGTATGGCGTAGTCGATGTGCCTGCTCCGATGGTTGATACCATACCGCTCATGGCAGCAGATTGACCCCGGCCAGCGGATCATTCGCCCTCGCCGCCTGGATGGCAGCATCGAACGGTTCAAACTGCCCGCTTTCGACATCAAGCACCAGCACCTTGCCTTCCTCAATCAGGTAATGCCAACCGCGAAGGTAAAGATCACCGGCCTCGACCCGCCGCCGCACCATCGGGTAGTCCATCAACCGCTCAAGCTGCAATGCCACCGAGCGCTGCTCGGTGCGGCGCAGCGCCTCCTCCGACAGCGTCACCGGCAGCACGGCATCCCGCCCGAGCTCCAGCCATTGCGTCATATGCAGCGCCTCGGCCGGCGGCTCGGTATACAGCGCGCGGATCGCGCCACAATGGCTGTGGCCGCAGACGATAATCTCGCGCACCCCGAGGTTGAGCACGGCGAATTCGATGGCCGCCGCCGTACCGTGGTAACCATGAGAGGCATCGAACGGCGGCACAAAACTGCCGACATTGCGCACGATGAACAGTTCGCCCGGACCGCTGTCCATCAGCAGGTAAGGAACGATCCGGGAATCGCAGCAGCCGATGAACAGCACCGTGGGATGCTGCCCATCGTCAACCAGATTGCGGAACTGCTTCCTGAGACGGGGAAAGTATCGGGTGTGGAAGCGCCGCAGGCGACGCAAAATGTCATCAGACATGTAATTTATCCGGGCCTATCGGCAACCATGCCGTCGCCATCGATGAATGCCACAACCCAAACTCAGCCCGGTTTACCGTCCAGCCGCGGCCGCGTCAGCACCGGCCAGTAACGTACAGCGTAGATTCCGAAAGCAATCGCCCAGAGCACGCCAGACACCTGGATGCTCGGCAGATACAACGATGCGGAAACCATGCCGCCAAAAACGCGCACCAGCGCCGCCGCCTGTATCAGCAGGAAGCAGGTCAGTTCCCAGCCGTCGGCCAGCAGCGGCCGCGCGGTATGGCCGCGCGCCGTTCGGGTCATCATGCCCAGGGTCAAGCCGCCGATGGCGCCGACGGTCAATGCGTGTACGGTGTACGATCCGGCGAGCCAGCCGTAACCGGAAAATGCGCGCAACACGAGATACACGACGATCCAGGCGTATGCCGCATGCAGTATCCACACCAACGGCACCGTGAACGTGCGCCAGGAACGCCACAGCATCAGGCGCACGCCATTTGCAATCGCGGCAGCCAGCGCGACCGTGGCCACAATGCCGGACTGCAACTGCAGCAGATCAACCATGAACAGCAACAGTAGCGATGCCAGCGCCAGTTTTTCCACCAGCGCGTGACGCGCGGCCCCCGCACCGGGCACGCCGTTGTTGGTGAACATCGGAATGACGCGCCCGCCCATCACCGCCATGATGAACAACATCACATCCAATCCCAGTTGAAGGCCCAGTACCGGCGGCAGCTCAAACCTGCCCTGCAAACCGAGGTGCAGTGCGGCGACGAGCACGCTCATCACCATCAGCAGGCCGATAAAAAAATAATTGCGTACATTCCGCGCGCGCAGCAACGGAATGGCGATCGCCACAGCCAGAGCTGCGGGAAATGCCGCGTTGACCACTGCCGCCAGCATGCTCAACGGCGTCAGCACAAGCACACGGCCGGCCACCCACAGCGCAGCCAGCGCCATCAACGGAGCGCCAACCGGCGTCGGCTGGCCGGTCCATGCGCGCACCGCCGTCAGCAAAAAACCGGCGACGACCGCCATCGTGTAGCCAAACAGCATTTCGTGGCCGTGCCAGAGCGGTCCCTGCAGGTAGGCGGCGGGCAGCCATCCGGAGTATTGCGCCGCCCACAGCAGTACGCTGCAGGCACTGAACACGCTGGCCAACAGATAAAAGGGGCGAAAGCCCAGGTTCCACAGCGCAAAGCCCGCCATGACCCGGCCCTTAACCAATCAGCAAGGGGTTACCCCGCCGGTCAAACGGCATGAACGCGCCGAAGGCGCCGGTCTTGATGGACTCGATCATCTGCTGCAACGACTGGTCGGCCTCGTTACTCGTCGGCGCACAACCGTTGCGTCCGGACAGACCGGCCACGAACACGACGGCCCAGTCGCGTCCGAACTGGCGTGACTCTTCAACCAGCGCACCAAACGTGTCCAGTTCTTCCGGCTTCTTGTCCACCGACATCAACGGCACAAACGTGCCGCCCTCGCCCGCCTGAAAACGGGCGCGCTGTTCGGCTGTGCTGTCATCGGGCAGCTCGACATCGGTAAAAACAAACAGCAACCGCTGCGGCTCGGGCTGCTGTCGCGCGGCATGCAGCAGATCCTCAAAACTCGAAATATTCATGATCACTGCACCAGCGGCGTGTCGGCGGCATCGAGTTCCACGCCTTCGACAACGGCCTGGCCGGCGAGCAGGCTCAGATACTGTTTTAATGCCGTGACGTACGCCTGCTGGCGCAGCGAATTCGCCAATGCGCCGTGCACAGACTCGAACGATTGCGCCACACCCGCTTCACGCTGCAGCACCTCCACCACATGCAGCCCGAAACGGCTGTGCACCAGCCGCGGCAGCACGCCCACCTCAATGCGCCCGAACAGTTCACGGGCAAACTCCGGCGCGCAGTCTTCCGCGCTGAGCCAGCCCAGATCGCCGCCGTCAGCGCCGCTCGGACAATTGGACCACCGGCGTGCCGCATCGGCGAAACGATCGACGGCCTGGCCATCGTGGCAACGCACGTCGAGAAAAACGGGCTCTGCCTGCTTGCGCAAGGCGACCACATCCACGCCCGGGGTGACCGCAAACAGGATGTGGCGGACGCGCACACGCTCGCCGGTACGGTAACGGCTTTGATGGGCGGCATAGTGGCGCCGGCAATCTTCATCGGACGGCTCGGGCACGGCGAGAGATTGTTCAAGCAGCGCTTCTATGGCGGAAGATGCCGCATCGCTGATCACGCCATCCTCTGCAGCGGTGTCGCCCGCCGCGAGCAAACCGGTGGCCTGCGCCGTCTGGCGCAGCAGTTCGGTACAGGCACGCTGGCGCAATTCTTCTGGTAACAGAATCTCGTCCGTTGCGTGCAGCGCCACACCGTTGATGCGGGCGACGAAAGCAGCGTTTGTGACAGCAGTCATGTTGTGTCTCTCCTGAATGATTCAGACGCCGGCGCCAGGCTGGCGCGGCTGGTTGTGACCGGCAGGCAGATTGAGCCGGCGGCTGCGTACCACCTGGGGCGA